>DATITT010000125.1:0-1980 GCA_035467435.1 Arthrobacter sp.
CGGTAGAGATGCGGCTCCGCAAGGCAGGCCCTGTCAGTACCTCTCACAGCAGGGCCTCCCTCGCCGGCAGCTGAATGGTGTTTGATGGATAGTGCCCCCGATGACGACCGGGCCGAAAGGCCGCACCTGACCGGTGCCGGACGCCGGGGCACCCCCACACCATCCACAAGCAGGAGATCCATGCTTACCGTTAACGCTTACGCCGCCACCTCCGCGACGGAATCCCTCGTTCCGACCACCATTGAGCGCCGGGACGTTGGCCCGCACGACGTCCTGATTGACATCAAGTTCGCCGGCATTTGCCACTCCGACATCCACACCGTCCGCGGCGACTGGGGCCCCCAGCAGTACCCGCTGGCACCGGGCCACGAAATCGCCGGCATCGTGTCTGAGGTCGGCTCGGCCGTCACCAAGCACGCCGTCGGCGACCGGGTCGGCGTGGGCTGCATGGTGAATTCCTGCCGCGAGTGCGTCAACTGCCAAAAGGGCGAGGAACAGTACTGCCTCGCCGGGAACACGGGCACGTACGGCGCCGTGGACCGCGACGGCACGATCACCCAGGGCGGCTACTCCACCCATGTGGTGGTGACCGAGGACTTCGTCGTGCGGATCCCGGAGGGCATCGAGCTCGACGTCGCCGCGCCGCTGCTTTGCGCCGGCATCACCACCTACTCGCCGCTGCGCCACTGGGGCGCGGGACCCGGCAAGAAGGTGGCGGTCGTGGGACTCGGGGGCCTCGGGCACATGGCCGTCAAGCTCGCCCATGCCATGGGCGCCGAGGTGACCGTGCTGTCGCAGTCGCTGAAGAAGCAGGAGGACGGGCTGAAACTGGGCGCGGACCACTACTACGCCTCCAGCGACGAGAACACCTTCACGGATCTGGCAGGCTCCTTCGACCTGATCATCAACACCGTCAGCGCGAAGATCGACATCAGCTCCTACCTGCAGCTGCTGAGCCTCGACGGCGCCCTGGTGAACGTGGGCGCCCCGGCTGAACCGCTGCCCGTGAACGCGTTCGCCCTGATTATGGGGCGCCGGTCCTTCGCCGGATCCATGATCGGCGGCATCCGCGAGACCCAGGAAATGCTTGACTTCTGCGCCGAGCACAAGCTCGGCGCAGAGATCGAGGTCATCCCGGCCGAGAAGATCAACGAAGCCTACGAGCGCGTGCTCGCCTCCGACGTGCGGTACCGCTTCGTGATTGACACCTCCAGGCTCAGCTAGTCCACGCGGCGGCGGCAAGGAGTCAGGTGAGGGGCCCGGCCGGGCTTAACCGGCCGGGCTTAACCGGCCGGGTTTAACCGGCCGGGCCCCTCCCGGTTCCGCTGGGCGGAAGGCGGTCCTTGCCCGGCGCCGGTTCGGCGGGCACGCTGGCAGGATGACCAAACTGCAGCCCGACGCCAACCTTTCCGGCCTGGAGATCTCTGCGGGGATCGAGGCGGAGCCCGACGGCGTCATAGCCCTGGACCCGGAACTGGCCGCCATCTGGATTCTTGCGGCACCGTATCTGAAGGTCCGCGACAACGACGCCCACACGCTGTATGCCTTCGGGCTGGCCCGGGCCCTGCTCGAGGCGCATCCCGAGGCGGACGCCGCCGTCGTCCTCCCCGCGATCATGCTGCACGATATCGGCTGGTCCCAGGTGCCGCCCGCGGAGGTCCTGCAGGCAATTGCGCCGGGCGGCGGCAGGCCGGATCTGGTGCTGCTGCACGAGAAGGAGGGCGCCCGGCTGGCCGCAGGGATCCTCGCCGAGACCGGGTACGACGCCGGAAAGGTGCCGGCCATCCTGGACATCATCGATGGCCATGACTCCCGCCGCGAGGCGATCTCGGTCGAGGACGCGATCGTCAAGGACGCGGACAAGACCTGGCGGCTCAGCCCGCACGGCATCGACACGGTGATGGACTGGTTCGGACTGGAGCGCGGGCAGGCGCTGCGGCTGTGCAGCCAGCGGGTCCACGGGCACCTGTTCACGGCGGA
>DATITT010000126.1:0-9040 GCA_035467435.1 Arthrobacter sp.
CTCTACGACGACGAGATCATGCTGCTGGACGGGATTCCCCTCACCACACCGGAGCGGACCTGGCTGGATCTCGCCGAAATGCTGACCGTGGACGAACTTGTGGTGGCCGGCGACAGCTGCGTCCGCGTTCCCCGGCTCGAGTTCGAGGGCAGGGCCATGCCGCTGTGCAGCATCGGGGATCTGCAACGGATGATCGACCGCCACAAAGGAAAGCGCGGAATTCGCAGGGCGCGGGAGGCCATCAAACTCATACGGGTGGGCTCGGATTCGCCGCAGGAGTCCCTGCTGAGGCTTGCCATCGTCCGGGGCGGTCTCCCGGAACCAGAAGTGAACGTCCCGATCATCGACGACGGAGGAACGCGGCACCACGAACCTGATTTGTCCTATCGGAAATACAGGATCGGCATCGAGTACGAGGGCGAGCAACACGGTGACGAGCGACAGATTGTCCGGGACATCGCCCGATCCGAGCGGTACACAGCCCTCGGCTGGACCGAGGTCAGAATCTCCAACCGGCATATGCACAATGACGCCAAAGCCGCGGTAGCCAAGGTCCGGGCCGCGCTGGTCCAGTCCGGCTGGCGTCCGGGCCGTTAAACCCCATCGACTGCTCCGTACCTGCCCTTCTGAGGGTTCAAAAGGGCATGTACGGAGCAGTCGATGGAAGTAGCGGCCCGCAGTTGGGCGGCGGCGGTGGGTGGGGACTAGCCGAAGTACTTCGGCAGGGTCGCCTCGTGGGCTTCGCGGAGCGACTCGAGGCTCATGGTCTCGACGCCGGTGATCTCCAGCGTGCCGCCCTCAGCGTCCACGACGCCGATCCGGAGGTGCTCGAAGCCGCGGGCGGTGCACATGTCCTTGAACCGGATCTCCTCGGAGCGGGGCACGGCTACGATCGCGCGGCCCTGGGTCTCGGAGAACAGCGCCGTGAACAGGTCCACGCCGTCGCGGTCCAGGACGTCCTGGAGCGCGATCCGGGCACCCGCGCCGTACCGCAGCGAGGACTCAACGAGGGCCGCAGCGAGGCCGCCTTCGGAGAGGTCATGCGCGGAGTCCACCATGCCGTCGCGTGAGGCGTTGATCAGGATCTCACCCAGGGCGCGTTCGGCGGCGAGGTCCACCTTGGGCGGGAGTCCGCCGAGGTGTCCGCGCATGTTGGACCATTCCGAGCCGTCCAGTTCCGCGGCTGTCGTGCCGAGCAGGTAGATGGCCTGGCCGTCTTCCTTCCAGCCCGACGGCGTGCGGCGGGCGACGTCGTCGAACTTGCCGAGCACGGCCACCACAGGGGAGGGGTGGATGGGGATGCTGCCGGTCTGGTTGTAGAGAGAGACGTTGCCGCCCGTGACCGGGATGCCCAGCACCATGCAGGCGTCCGACAGGCCGCGGATGGCTTCGGCCAGCTGCCACATCACGTCGGGGTCCTCGGGGGAGCCGAAGTTCAGGCAGTCGCTGACCGCCATCGGCACGGCGCCGGAGGTGGCGACGTTGCGGTACGCCTCGGCCAGCGCCAGCTGCGCGCCGTGGTACGGATCCAGGTAGGTGTAACGGCCGTTGGCGTCGGTGGCCAGCGCCACGCCCAGGCCGGTTTCCTCGTCCACCCGGACCACGCCGGCGTCGTCCGGGAACGCCATGGCGGTGTTGCCACCGACGTAGCGGTCGTACTGGTTGGTGATCCAGGACTTGTCGCACATGTTCGGCGACGCGACGAGTTCGGTGATGGCGGCGGCCAGTTCCGCGGGGGCGGACGGGCGGCCGGCATCCTGCGCGGACCCGGTGAAAGCATCGGCCTGCACGGCGTCCTGCCACTCGGGGCGGGCGTAGGGGCGGTCGTAGACCGGACCATCGTGGGCGACGGTGCGCGGGTCGACGTCGACAATGACCACGCCTTCCCACGTGATGATGAGGCGGCCGGTATCCGTCACCTCGCCCAGCCAGGAGTACTCCACGGCCCACTTGTCCATGACCGCTTCGAACGCGGCGACGTTCTCCGGGGTGACCACGGCCATCATGCGTTCCTGCGACTCGGACATCAGGATTTCGCCCGGGGTCAGGGTCGGGTCGCGGAGCAGGACGGAGGTCAGCTCGACTTCCATGCCGCCGTCGCCGTTGGAGGCGAGCTCGGACGTCGCGCAGGAAATGCCGGCGGCGCCGAGGTCCTGGATGCCCTCAACCAGGGAGCCCTTGAACAGCTCGAGGCAGCATTCGATCAGGACCTTCTCAGCGAAGGGGTCGCCGACCTGGACCGCGGGGCGCTTGGATGGCTTGGTGTCGTCGAAGGACTCCGAGGCCAGCACGGAGGCGCCGCCAATGCCGTCGCCGCCGGTGCGGGCGCCGAAGAGCACCACCTTGTTGCCCTTGCCGGACGCGTTGGCGAGGCGGATGTCCTCGTGCCGCATCACACCGACGGCCAGGGCGTTGACCAGCGGGTTGCCCTGGTACACCGAGTCGAAGACCATTTCGCCGCCGATGTTCGGCAGGCCCAGGGAGTTCCCGTAGCCGCCGATGCCGGCCACGGCGCCGTGCATGACGCGGGCCGTGTCCGGGTGGTCGATGGCGCCGAAACGCAGCGGATCCATCACAGCCACCGGGCGGGCGCCCATGGAAATGATGTCGCGGACAATGCCGCCGATGCCGGTCGCGGCGCCCTGGTACGGCTCCACGAACGACGGCGAGTTGTGGGACTCGATCTTGAACGTCACGGCCCAGCCGTCGCCCAGGTTGGTCACACCGGCGTTTTCGCCGATGCCCACCAGCATGTCCTTCTTCATCTCGTCGGTGACCTTTTCGCCGAACTGGCGCAGGTGGTTCTTCGAGGATTTGTAGGAGCAGTGCTCGCTCCACATCACCGAGTACATGGCGAGTTCGGCGCCGGTCGGGCGGCGGCCCAGGACCTTGACGACCTCGTCGAACTCGTTCTGCTTCAGGCCCAGCTCGGCCCAGGGGAGTTCGACGTCCGGGGTCTTGGCCGCGTTCTCGACGGTGTCGATGTTGAACTTCTTGGTCTCGGTGACGGTGCCTGCCGTCCGGCCTGTCGACGTCTCCGTCATTTGTTGTCTCCCACGATCTTGTTCAGTACAGAGGTGAAGAAGCCGAGGCCCTCGGTGCCGGAGCCGCTTTCGGGGCCGAAGCCCGTCTCCACGGCGTGCTCCGGGTGCGGCATGAGGCCCACCACGTTGCCTGCGGCATTGGAGATGCCCGCGATGTCGCGGCGGGAGCCGTTCGGGTTGAAGCCGACGTAGCGGAACACGACCCGGCCCTCGGCCTCCAGGGCGTCGAGGGTCTTCTCGTCAGCGATGTACTGGCCGTCCTGGTTCTTCAGCGGCACAGTGATTTCCTGGCCGGCGGCGTAGTCCCGGGTCCAGGCGGTGGTGTTGTTCTCCACGCGCAGGACCTGGTCGCGGCACATGAACAACAGGCCATCGTTTTTGATCATCGAGCCGGGCAGCAGATGCGACTCGGTGAGGATCTGGAAGCCGTTGCAAATGCCCAGGACGGGCAGTCTGGCGTCCGAGTTTGCGGCGTCGATGATCTTGGACATGAGCGGCGCGAACCGTGAGATGGCGCCGGCACGCAGGTAGTCGCCGTAGGAGAAACCGCCGGGAATCACGACGGCGTCCACGTCACCGAGGGTGGTGTCGGCGTGCCAGAGCGGCACCGGGGTGGCGCCGGCCAGGCGGACCGCGCGGACGGCGTCGCGGTCGTCCAGGGTGCCGGGGAAGGTGACGACGCCGATCTTCGCACCAGCGAGCCCGGGGTGCGCGGCGACGGCGACGGCCTCGCCGATCAGGGGGAGTTCAGTCATCTCAGGCCCCGACGACCTCGACGTTGACGACGTCCTCGATGACCGGGTTGGACAGCAGGGTCTCGGCGGCGTTCCGGGCCTGGGCCAGGATCTCCTCCGTCACCTCGCCATCGACCGTGAGTTCAAAGCGCTTGCCCTGGCGGACAGAGCTGAACGCGGTGAAGCCCAGACGGGGGAGTGCACCCACGATGGCCTTCCCCTGCGGGTCGAGAATCTCGGGCTTGGGCATGACGTCGACAACGATCCGGGGCATCCGGCAACTCCTGTGCGTGAGCATTGGGTAAGGGCGCAGCGGAGTGATGCCGTCTCACGCCGATCCGCTGTGTGGTGAGGACAACGTGAAAGGGCGCTCCGCGAGCTTGCATGCCCATTCTACCGGCCGCGGCGCGTGCGGCCGCACTCGGGCGGGGACTGTGAACCATGCCCGCCCGGCACCCGGGGCAGCAGGTGGCGGACACACTGCGGCGGCGTGCGCTGTGGCATGGCGCAGCGCTGCCCCGGTCTATGGCCACCCCGGTGCGCCGTCAGTAGGATGTGCGCATGTCTGAGAAATCGAAATCCGTAGTCTTACCCGTCGTTGCTGCCGCCGTTTTCGCCGGCCTGGGCCGGATGGTCCTGCAGAAGATCAAAGCGGACCGCAAAGCCAGGGAAAGCAATGTGGCCGGGCCCCTGGATGACAAGACCCGTGCCTGGATCAGCGAAGTCGTTCGGACTCCCCGCCAGTAGCGGGCGCCGGAGCACCCGGATTCCCGCCAGATCGGCCCACCCGACAACGCCGTCCGGGCCCCGCCGCAGCTGCCGGCCCGGCGGGTGTTGTCGAATTGTGTGACAAATGTTGATTTCCCCATTGTGGGCTATGTCATATCCGGCTCTCAGTCTGTACTGTATGAATCGGCTGGTATCCGTCGGGGCCGTGAGAGTCTCAGCTCTTTCTGCCCCGCCAGTCCGTTGACCCGGCAGTAACGTCGGGACCGTTCCTTATGAAAGGTTCAAGCACACGTGAAATCACCAGGAAAGAGCTTCCTTCGAAGCGGGGGACTCCGGAGGGCCGTGGCACTGACACTGGGCTTGCCGGTGCTTTTGTCGACAGTCGCGATCGCGCCCGCCACCGCGGCACCTGCGCAGGGATCCACCGTTGCGGGGGTAGCGCAGAAGAATCTGGATCCGAACAGCTACAAGGACGGCCGCTACATCGTTGTCCTGGCTGAGAAGCCGGCCGCCACCTACGAAGGCGGGACGCCCGGGCTTGCGTCAACCAAACCGGAATCGGGCAAGAAGCTCGACGCCAACAAGACCGAAGTCAAGAAGTACGAGGCACACCTCGAGAAGAAGCAGACCGAGGTTGCCGGCCAGCAGAACGTCCAGATCAAGCGGCAGTTCACCGCCGCCGTCAACGGCTTCAGCGCGACCCTGACGGCCGATCAGGCCATCAAGCTGGCCAAGGACCCCGGCGTGCTGTTCGTTGCCCCTGACACGGAAAACGCACCCGACTACTCCAGCACAGACTTCCTGAAGCTCAGCGGCCCCGATGGCACCTGGAACACGAAGTTCGGCGGCCAGGATGCCGCCGGCAAGGGCGTCGTTGTCGGCGTCATCGACACCGGCTACGCTCCCTCCAGCCCCTTCTTCGCCGGGGAACAGGTCAAACCGCTCGCCGGCGATCCCGTCGTCGGCGTGCCCTACCGCACCGACGACGGCAAGATTGCGATGCTCAAGTCCGACGGCAACACGTTCATCGGCGAGTGCCAGACGGGAGAGGACTTCGACGGCTCCGCCTGCAATTCCAAGGTCCTCGCCGCGCACTACTTCGCCGAGGATTTCATCGCTTACGTGCCGGAGGACAAGCGTTCCCCGATCGAGAAGATCTCCCCGGTCGACGTCGGCAGTCACGGCACCCACACCGGCAGCACCGCCGTCGGCAACGCCAACGTCGAAACCTTCGTTGACGGCCGCAGCTTCGGCCTCACCAGCGGCATCGCGCCCGCGGCCAAGCTCTCGGTCTACAAGGTCTGCTGGGAAGACACCGACCCGAACACCGGCGGCTGCTACAGCTCCGCGTCGGTTGCCGCAATCAACCAGGCCATCTACGACGGCGTCGATGTCCTGAATTACTCGATCTCCGGCTCCACGACCACCACCACGGATCCGGT
This sequence comes from Arthrobacter sp., assembly GCA_035467435.1. Classification (GTDB taxonomy): domain Bacteria; phylum Actinomycetota; class Actinomycetes; order Actinomycetales; family Micrococcaceae; genus Arthrobacter. The sequence goes on from DATITT010000126.1 coordinate 5,950, forward strand.
CTCCATGGCGTTCCTGTCTGCAGCCTCCGCCGGTATCTTCGTCGCGGCCTCGGCCGGAAACTCCGGCCCGACCGCCAGCACCGTCAACCACGGCGCACCCTGGGTCACCACGGTCGCCGCCAGCAGCTTCTCCCAGGAGCTCCAGGGCACCGTCGAGTTCTCCGACGGCAGCAAGTTCCGCGGTGCCAGCATCATGAACCGCGAGGTCAAGGGTGCCGGCGTCGTGCTGGCAGCCAGCGCGGCCATCACGGCCGGAAACGCCAACGCGGCCCTCTGCGGTCCGGACACGCTGGACCCCGCCAAGGTCGCCGGCAAGGTCGTGGTCTGTGACCGCGGCGTCTTTGACCGCGTCGCCAAGAGCGCCGAAGTCAAGCGTGGCGGCGGCGTCGGTATGATCCTGGTGAACCTCAGCAACTCCTCGCTGGACACGGACAAGCACTCGGTCCCCACCGTGCACGTGAACCCGCCGGCCACCGAGACCATCAAGGCCAAAGTCACAGCCAACCCGGCCATCACCGCGTCCCTGGTCAACAAGGACACCACCGGCCTCCCGCTTGAGGCCCAGCCGCAGATCGCAGGATTCTCTTCCCGCGGCCCGCTGCTGGCAACCGGATCCGACCTGCTGAAGCCCGACGTTGCCGCTCCCGGCGTTGCAGTCCTGGCCGGCGTATCGCCGATCGGCACTGGCGGGGACAACTTCGGCTTTATGTCCGGTACCTCCATGGCCGCCCCGCACGTGGCCGGCTTCGGCGCCCTGATCCTGGGCAAGAGCCCGAAGTGGTCCCCGGCAACGGTCAAGTCCGCGATGATGACCACCGCCGGTGACGTCAAGAACGCCGACGGCAGCAAGAACACCGATGTCCTCGCCACCGGCGCAGGGCAGGTCGACCCGGCCCGCGTGCTGGATCCGGGCCTGGTCTACGACGCCAACGAAGACGACTACCTGAAGTTCATCCAGGGCACCGGAATCGATCTCGGCATGCCGGGCCTCGGCACCACCAAGGCCCGCGACATGAACGTCCCGTCCTACTCGCTGGGCAACCTGACCGGCAAGATCGAGGTCACCCGCACGCTGACGGCGCTGACCCCGGGCACGTATCGGGTCAAGGCCAGCGTCCCTGGCGTCAAGGTCACTGTGACGCCGTCCATCCTGACCTTCGGCGCGGCCGGTGAGAAGCGGACCTTCAAGGTGTCCTTCGAAAACCAGAATGCAGCCCTGGGCAAGTTCGCCATGGGTTCGCTGACCTGGCAGGGTGCCAACAAGAGCGTCACGTCCCCGATCGCGGTCCGCCCGCAGTCGGTGGTCACGTCCAAGGATGTTGCCTTCACCTCCGAGGGCGGGACCGGCTCCGGTGAACTCAAGGTTGTTTCCGGCACCAACAACCCGATCAACATGACGCTGGACGGCCTGTCCAAGGCCGACTCCACCGCCATCGAACTGGTTCCCGGTCCGGGAGTTCTGGGGGCCACCGATGCCTCGAACTTCGCCAAGGCGGTGCAGGTTCCGGCCGGCAGCCCGCTGGCCAAGCTCTCGGTCTACTCCGCAGACCCGAATGCCGACTTCGACATGTACGTCGTGAACCCGGCCAACCAGCTGATCCAGGTGGCAACCTCGTCCGCGAGCGAGTCGCTCTCAATCCCCAACCCGGCTCCGGGAACCTACCGGATCTTCGTGCACCTGTACGCCAGCCCGAACGGCCAGGCCACCAAGGCAAGCGTGGATGCAGCGATCCTGGGCTCCAACGTCGGCAATGCGACCCTGACGCCCAACCCGCTGCGGCTCGCCAACGGCAAGTCCGGTGTCGTCACGATGAACTGGAAGGGTCTCGCGGTTGGCTCGTACATCGGCCGGGTGACCTTCGCCGGTGCCAGTGAGCCGACCTTTGTGAGCGTGCTGGTCACCCCGGCCGGCGCCGTCGTGGTTCCGCCGACGTCCGAGGACCAGGACAGCAACGACGGTCCCGGTGAGAGCGGCGACGACGGCAAGAAGGACAAGAAGGACAAGGGCAAGAAGGTGAAGAAGGAGAAGGGCAAGATCCAGAACGAGGAGCTTGCCGGTCCCAACAACGCCATCTAGGCGGAGTCCGACCCTGACAGCAAAGGCCAATGGCCGGCGGTTTCCACCGCCGGCCATTGGCCTTTGAGCTGCCATTGCCGTTCAGACCGGGGAAGTTGCCGCAGGAGTGTCGTTCAGCGGCGGAGACTCAGATCGCGCCGGTCGAACCCGCAACGCCGCCCAGCAGCGGCGTCATGGCGCGCCAGCGTGCGATCTCGCAGCCGTCGGTGCGGCTGAACTGGCAGTTGACTTCGCGGCCCAGGAACCAGCCCGTCACCACGGCAACCTGGGGACCGCCGTACTGCTGGGTGCACATCTTCGGCGGCCCGGGCCTGGGGAAGAAAATGTCTTCCCCGTGCTGCGTGACAGCCGCCAGGGCGGCGGCAGAATCCGGCAGCGTGCACCCCTCGGCGAGGGCGCCGCCGCTTGCTTCCAGGCGGACCACGTGTTCCGGCGCGCCGGGGGCGTCGGTCAGGCGGACGGTGAGATCGATCTCGTGGCGGCTGCGACTGTCATGGGTGGCGGTCATTGCTGTCCTTCCGTGCTTTCGGGGGCAGGGCCGGGGCCGGAACCCATCGACTGGAGCAGGGGCGTAAGCTCCCGCAGCAGCCGGTGCCGCAGTTCCTGCGATTCGGCGGAAAAGGCCCGCTGGTATTCAACGTACTCGGCTTTGCCTTCGGCCGTTTCGATCAGGATGGCGGGATAGCCCCACTCCTTCAGGTCATAGGGCGACGCCTGCATATCCATGGCCCTGATCCGCCAGGAAAGCTCGAAGCAGTCCATCACCAGCTCGCTGGGCAGCAGCGGGGCGAGTTTGTAGGCCCACTTGTACAGGTCCATGTTGGCGTGCAGGCATCCGGGCTGTTCCATGGTCCGCTGGCTCTCCCGGGTCGGCGCCAGGCTGTTCAGCGGCACGGCGTCGGGCGTGTAGAAGCGGAAGGCGTCGAAGTGCGAGCAACGGATCCGGTTCTCCTCCACCACCTCGTCGGTCCGCTCGGAACCGAGCCGCAGCTGGAGGTACTCGTGCCGAAGCTC
>DATITT010000127.1:0-1673 GCA_035467435.1 Arthrobacter sp.
GGACACCCTGATCGGCGAGGAAGGGCTCAGCCTCTCCGGCGGCCAGCGGCAGCGCATCGCCCTGGCCCGGGCCATCGCCGCCCGGCCCAAGGTCCTGGTCCTGGACGATCCGCTCTCGGCCCTGGACGTCCACACCGAGGAGCTCGTCGAGACCAGGCTGCGGGAGGTGCTCACCGACACCACGACCCTGGTCGTGGCCCACCGGCCCTCCACCGTGGCGCTGGCGGACCGGGTGGCGCTGCTGGAGGAGGGCCGGATCACCGCGGTCGGCACCCACACCGAACTGCTCGCGGAGAACCGGCACTACCGCCACGTGATCGCCAGCCTCGACCCGGAACCGCGGGACCTGGACTCCGACCTGCTCGACTCCGAACTGTCGGGCCTCAACGCCGAGGAGGTTTCCCGATGAGCAGCGCAACCTTCGGCACCGCGAACGAGGACAACGCGCACCTGTCCAAGAGCGAGAGCAAAACTGTCCGGCGCCGCTCCCTGGCCCTGCTGGGTTCGCTCATACGCCCGGTCCGCCGGCGGTTCTGGCTGACCATTGCCGCCGTCGTGCTGTCCCAGGCGGCGCGGGTCGCCGGACCCGCACTGATCGCCTTCGGCATCGACCGGGCCCTGCCCGCCCTGCGCGCCGGCGACAACCTTCCGCTGCTGCTCACCGGCGCCGCCTACCTCGCCGCCGCCGTCGCGACCGCGTGCCTCACCGCCCTGTACGTGACCTCGACGGCGAGACTGAGCCAGGCGATGCTGCTGGACCTGCGCGTCCGGGTCTTCCGGCACACCCAGCGGCTCAGCCTGGAATTCCACGAAAAGTACACCTCGGGGCGCATCATTGCCCGGCAGACCTCGGACCTGGAGGCGCTGCGCGAACTCCTGGACTCCGGGATCAGCTCGCTGGCCTCGGGGATGCTGTTCATGGTCTTCACGGCCGTGACGGTGTTCGCCCTCGACTGGCGCAGCGGGCTCCTGGTCCTGGCCGCCGGCGTGCCGATGTACTTCCTGGCCCGCTGGTACCAGAAGCACTCCCAGATCGCGTTCCGCGAGTCCCGCGTCGTCTCGGCCCGGCTGATCGTGCACTTCGTTGAAACAATGACCGGCATCCGCGCGGTCAAGGCCTTCCGCAAGGAACGCGAAAACGCCGCACGCTACGCCGAGCTCTCCGAGGACTACCGCAAGGTCACGGTCCGCTCCATCAACCTCAACGGCATCCTCCAGCCCGGCCTGGTGCTGATCGGCAACGTCTGCGTCGCCGTCGTCCTGCTCTTCGGCGGCTTCCGGGTGCTCAACGGCGAGCTCGCCGTCGGAGTGCTGCTGGCCCTGATCCTGTCCACCAAGCGCTTCTTCCAGCCGGTGGACCAGATGGCCATGTTCTACAACTCCTTCCAGAGCGCCCAGGCGGCGCTGGAGAAAGTCTCCGGCCTGCTAGAGGAGGTCCCCACCGTCCGGCCGCCCAAGAACCCGGTGGCCCTGCACGATGCCAAGGGCGCCATCGACTTCAACGGGGTGGAATTCCGCTACGGCAACGGGCCGGTCATCATCCCCACCCTGGACCTGCACATCCCCGCCGGCCAGACGGTGGCGCTGGTGGGCCAGACCGGCGCCGGCAAGTCCACCTTCGCCAAGCTGATCGCCCGCTTCTACGACGTCTCCGCCGGCTCCCTCACGCTCGA
>DATITT010000128.1:0-2166 GCA_035467435.1 Arthrobacter sp.
GTGCCCGGACGGCTGACCGGCGTCGGCCTTTCCGGCGGTGCCATGCGCCGCCCCGGGGGTGCGCCCTGTTTCTTCCATCGGGTAGCAGACGTGGTCGGGGACCGATTCGCCCCGGCAGTGGTATCCGCAGTCCCGTATCCACCCGGAGATCTGCTGCACGGAGGTCACGGACGGGTCAAAGCTCACGGTCGCGGTTTGGGAGACCGGGTTGGCGTCGACGGCGGCGACTCCGGGCCGCTGAAGCAGGACGTGTTCCACGACCGCTTTTGAGGTGGCCCAATGCAGGCCGCGGACTTCCACGACGGTGCGTTTCAGAAGCGTGGTCACTGCTCCTCCTTCTACTCCGGCGCTGCCCGGCGGGACGGCCGGATCAGCACGCTGCGGCTGTTGGCCGGTGCCGGTTTGGTGATCGGGTGCGGGCTTGGGCTCGGCAGGCAAGGTGCGTCCTTTGGCAAATGAGGGAATCCGGGGAGAGCATCGGGTTGTCCACCAGTTGTCGGACCTTCAGTGCGTAGGGGCTTGGGCCCGGGACGTCGTTTTCCGGTTAAGGCGAACATATACCCCCCTAGGGTATAGGTCAAGCATCATTCGGGCTACGGACAGGGTGGCCGTCGCGTTCCGCGTCCGCGTGAACAACGCCACGCTGAACGTGGAAAGGCCGGCCCATGCGAGAGATGCCGGGTTCAGGAAGTCTGCTCATGCCATGAGTATCGCCCCGGCCCGGCTGATGCAGTAGAGCCTGACGGCCCCCGGTGCGTGAGGGGGCGGAAGGCGCCGCGCTGTGGCGCACTGACCCTTGCGGCTAATACCCCTGGGGGGTATCATTTTGATTGTTGTCAGTGATGTGGTTTGTCCGGGCCCCAGGCCGCTACAGCCGTTCAACCACAACAGCCCTTTTATCCCTCGCTTCGAAGGAAAACTGACATGTGCGGAACAACCGAAACACGAACCCAGCTCCCCTTGGCCTCCACTGCGGCGCACGGATGCAGTTGCTGCGCGCCCGCGGCCGAAACCCAGGTTGCGGTTCCGGCAGCCGGAACGTCGGCGGCTCAGGCCTCCGGCGCGCAGTACGCCTTGGAAGGGCTGACCTGCGGACATTGCGTCCAGACCGTCGAGAAGGCCGTGTCCCGGGTATCCGGGGTCCAGTCGGCGGCCGTAGACCTGGTCGCGGGCGGCACGTCGCGCCTCAGTGTCACCGGCACTGCAGACCAGGAGGCGCTGGCTGAGGCCGTGCGCTCCTCCGGCTACGTCCTGACCGGCGCGAAGTAGCGCTTCCACATCCCCGTGGCTCCGGCGAAGGCCGTGGTCCCGTGCGTGCAATTTCTGGGTGTTCAGTGGCCTCCGGTGTGCTCGCCTGTGTGGCCCGGGGTGGGTACCGGGCCCGGGGTCACGTCGCCCCCGGTGCCGCTAATGGCCGGGCCGATGACAAACGCAGACAGGGAGAACATGGCGGCGAAGACCAGCAGTCCCAGCGCCGGTGCGATCCAGCTGCCGACCCGCCGGTAGAGGCGGATGAGCATGGGAATGGATGCCAGAAGCCCGAGTGCCCCGAACAGTGCGGTGCCGCCGGATCCGGCGACCAGGGCGGTTCCGGCGAGCAGTCCGATGTGGTGCAGGACGTGTGGAAGGAGACCCATGATCAGGCCCACGGCTCCGACCACCGTGTGCCACAGCCCGTGGAGCCTGCCCCGGACGGTCCGCCCCGGAGCCGTCCTGCCGTCGCGGCCGCCCGCCGGATGCAGGTCGGAGGAGCGGTCACCGGTCACGGCCGCTGCTTTCGCCGGATGGGTTCCCTTTGCGGGTCAACGGATGACTCATTCCTCGCCGGAGGTCCGGGACCGGTTCCGGACCACGAGTACCGGGCAGGGCGCGTGATGGAGGACCTGGGTGGACACGGAGCCGAGCAGCAATCCGGTAAATCCGCCGAGACCGCGGGAACCCACAACCAGCAGGTCAGCGTTCCCTGCCGCCCGCAGGAGCACGGTGGCCGCGTTTCCCTGGACAACGTCCCCGGTCACCGTCACGCCTTCGCTGTCCACGCGCTTCAGGGCCTCGTGCTGGAGCTGACGCGCGGTCTGAGGGAAGACGTCCGGGTCCCAGTCCAGGCCTTCCATGCCGACGTTTGCGGGCGGGAACTCCCACGCGGTCACGGCCCTGACCTGGCCG
>DATITT010000129.1:0-3508 GCA_035467435.1 Arthrobacter sp.
CAGCGTCCCGCTCGGCCATCTCCGCATAGACCGGAATCTGGGCTTCGGGCAGGATCCGGTACGGCAGCGATGCGAACAGCAGGTCGGCTTTCTCGGTGGTGACACCGTTGGCGAGTGCCTCCTCGGAGTACAGGCCACCGAGGGCCAGGTCCATGAGGGATTCGCTGCGGGCGATGTGGGTGGAGGATCGTTGGACCATGGTGACGTCCGCGCCGTGTTCCCAGAGGTCGGCGCAGATATCGTGGGCCGAATTGTTGGAGCCGATGACCACAGCCTTCTTCCCGGTCCAGTCTCCGCCGCCCGGGTGCTTGGACGAGTGGTACTGCCGCCCCTGGAAGGATTCGGCGCCGTCGAACGCGGGAACGCTGGGATACCCCGAGACGCCCAGGGCGAAGACGAGCTGTTTGGGGCGCAAGGTGACCGGTTCGCCGTCGCGCACCACCTCCACCACCCATTCCTGCGAGGTTTCGTCGAAGCGGGCATTGGTGCATTCGGTCTTGGACCAGTAGTTCAGTTCCATGATCCGCGTGTAGTTTTCCAGCCAGTCGCCGATCTTGTCCTTGGCCGCGAATACCGGCCAGTCGTCGGGGAACTTGATGTAGGGCAGGTGGTCGTACCAGACCGGGTCGTGGAGGTGCAGGGACTTGTAGCGGTTGCGCCAGGAGTCGCCCGGGCGGTCGTTCTTCTCGATGATGATGGTGGGCACGCCAAGCCGGCGCAGCCGAGCCCCGAGCCCGATCCCGCCCTGGCCTCCGCCGATGATGACGGTGTACGGCTGGTCTTCGTAGCCGAGCCGGGCTTCCTGCTCTTCCTTCAGTTCCAGCCACGATTTGCGGCCCTTGGTGATTTCGTGGGCGACCCCTTTCTCCCGGTTGGGTCCCTTCTTTTCCTCGAAGCCCTTGAGCTCCTGCATGGTGGTGAGCAGGGTCCAGCATTTGCCGTTGCGGAGGCGCAGATGGGCGTAGCCCCGGGCTTGGGCGGTCTCGAAGTTCACCCACGCCTCGGTGTTGGCAGCGTCCCCGGTGGCGTCCTCGGCCAGCGTCCAGTTGCTTGGCTGCACGTCGTCCAGGGTCGCATCAAGCATGCGCCGGATGTCCTCTTTGCCTTCAAGGGTTTTGAGGTTCCAGGTGAAGGAGACGAAGTCGCGCCAGTACGAATCGTCGTCGAACAGCTCAAGCACGTCGTCCGTGTTGTGGCTGCGCAGCGCCTCATCGAACTGCGCCAGCCACGCCTCGACCACGCCGTTTGGTGTCTCAGGCATGTTTCCTCTTTCCGTTGCTAATTGTGGGCCGGTCCCGTTGTATGGCGTCCAGACCATGCAGTGACCCGCATCACAAGTAAAGCCCGCAGGGGGTTACAATCGGGTTACACAGAGCTCCCAAGCTCTTGGCCGGCGGCTGCGCTGGCCGGGGGTGGCGGTAGCTGGACGAGTGCGACGATTCGAGGGCGAGTTGGGACTATGAGCATGCGGCAGGGCAGTCGCTCGATCACGCAGCTCTCGGACCTGAGGTTTTCTGCGCCGGCGGAGTACGCACGCGCCCTGAGGAAGGCGCACGAGGCCACGGTGTCCGGCACTCCGAATCCGCATTTGTCGCCGTCCCTCGTCAAGTCCTGGCAGCGTTCGCTCGCGCTGGGCATCAATCCGGACCAGCACCGTCCGATCCACCGGCATGAGGTTTCCGAGGCACGCTCGCTCAGTGCCGGCCACCGGCTGGCCGCCGTGATGCCGGCGCTGTCCCAGCTGCTGGCCGATGAGACCGCGACCGGGCGCCACCTGTTGATCGTGACCGATCATGAGGGCGAAGTGCTGTGGCGCGTCGGCAGCAAGCAGGCGTTGAGACTCGCGGACTCCCTGGAGTTCGTGGAGGGTGCCGACTGGTCCGAATCGGGCGTAGGCACCAACGCCATCAGTGAGGCCCTGGTGACGGGCGCCCCCGCGCAGCTTTTCTCGGCCGAGCACCTGGTGCGGACGCATCACGACTGGGCCTGCACGGCCTCTCCGATTCGTGATCCTCTGACGGGGGAAGTCATCGGCGTCCTGGACGTTTCCGGCCCGTTCGAATCCGTCACCCCGGACAGCCTGCGCCTGGTGCGGTGTGGAGTGCGGCTGGCCGAGGAGCTGTTGAAATCCGCCGCCCCTCCCGTTGGGGCCGGCCCCGTGACCGGAAAGCCTGCAGGGTTTGCTGCTGCGGGACGCTCCGAAGCCGGGGTCCGGTCGCAGCTGACCCTGCGGTTGTTGGGCGACGCACCGTCCGCGGCGCTCGACGGCGGCCCCAGCCGCCCGCTGACCCTGCGCCGTGCCGAGATCCTGGCCCTGCTGGCCTCCCGGACCCAGGGGTGGAGCGCCGACGAACTGGCCTACGAAATCCACGGCGACGCGGGCACCGCTGCGGCGATCCGGACCGAGATGCACCGGATACGCAGCATCCTGGGCAACGTGGTGGAAGCGAACCCCTACCGCTTCTCGTCGGCCGTCAGGGTGGTGACGGATGCCTCACTGGTGGCGGGCCATTTGCGGGACGGCCGGGTTGCCGAGGCATTTGCGGCGTATCGGGCAAAGTTCCTTAACCGTTCGAGCAACCTCGCAATCGGGTTCATGCGCGACGAGCTGAATGAGGCTGTGGGCGCTTCTGTCCGGGCCTGCGGTGACGCCGGGTTGATGCTGCAGTGGTGCACCAGCGATATGGGCTCCTCGGACACGGCGGCCGCAGCGACGGCGGCCACGCTGCTGGGACCCCGGGATCCACGTGGCCAGCTGGTGAGCGCCCGGATGGAACGGCTCGACCGGGAGCTGCGCGCGTAACCCGGGTGCCTCCGGTGGCCTTGCAGTTGCCGACGGCCGGGCTCAACGCTAAGGGGCCGGAGGTGCGACGCCGGGGCATCCTTGGCCTTGCGGGTTGCGGAGGCAGTCATCAGCGTAGTTCCGGGTGATGGAGCGCCAGACACTCACGGTCTGCGGCGGCGAGCTGAATTGCCCTTGCCCCGGGATGGGCAGCGGCGGCCCGCCATTGACCGAGTACGTGCCCTGGAAATGGGTCGTCAGCACCACCGGGAAATCGCCGGTCTCGGTGTAGACGTGGCTGGTGGTGGTCTGTTCGCCCCAGCGTTCCTGCGGCAGGGGTCCACCGGCCGCCGTCTGCGGCCCAAGCGAGGTTCCGTCGCCGTAACTCCAGCTGTACTGGACGGGCTTGGCCACGACGTGCACGGCCTGGGCCAGGATGGTGATGTCGAATTGCTGTTCGACGGCGGCGGCGAAGAAGTTCGTTTCGGCCCCCCGCAGTGTGTGTGGACTGGGCTGGGCCGTGACGGAACCTGCGGCGATTGGCAGCCGCTGGAACTCCGCTTGGATCATGGCGGCGATCCGGGGAAGCAAGTCCTCAGGCCTCGGATCGAAGAGACACGTGGGCCCGGAGTGAAAGCTCCACGTTGGATTCGGCACGCCCGCCGGGGCTTTCAGCCACACGACCGGAATTCCGTCCGCGCCGTCGGGGCCGTTCTTGCAGTCGAC
>DATITT010000130.1:0-9153 GCA_035467435.1 Arthrobacter sp.
TGTCGCTGCTGTTGCTTCAGATCACGATGTCGAGGACCGGGAAAAGGTCCTGGACCTTACGTAGCGGAACCGGCACCTGCGGCTCCAGAGGAACTGGGAGTCGGAGCAGCCCCCAAGGCGGTCCCCGGCGCTGTCAAATGCCGCGCCGGGGACCGCACCACCTAACCCAATTCGTAGTAAGAGTGTGATTAGCGTGTTTAATTTCCCCGCAATTAACTGGGCACTCACAGCCATCCTGCTGCTAAGCGGATGCTATTACCTGCTGCAGGCGGCACGGTCTCAACATCTGACGGACCAGGCCAACAAAAGCCTCCATGCCCTCATGAACGTCCTCATGGCTGCCATGTTGTGGAACCTGGCGCCGTCAACAATGCTGGCTCAGATCGCAGTCCTCGCAGGCGCGCCTTTGTGGTTTGTCGTCCAGGCCGTCGCACGGCCGGAATTCAAGATACTTTGCGCCGGCAGTCAAGACCGGCTGACATGCGTTTATCACAGCCTAACCATGGCCGGCGCCGCCCTCATGATTGCAATGATGGGTCATGCAGCCTCCCCCGGCCCTGACATGGCGCCGGCAGCTGTAACGTCAACGTCGCATGCCCACCACGCAGCCGCCACCGCACCCGCAGCTCAAAGTGCGGCAGCACCAGGTTTGGACCACTTACCGGCCCTGGCGCTCCCGCTGACAGTATTCTTCGCAGCCGCGACGGTGATTTTCATTGTCCTTCTGCTGCGTAACCGGGCAGTCAAAACCACCACCGGCAACGAGTCCATATCAAGGCACTCCACCCGCATCGAAGTCGGGCTCGAAGCTCTGGGCGCTGCTGTTATGGCCCTTATGTTTGCAACCATGTCAGCATAAACAGAGCATATTGGCCATGATGAAAGCTTTGGAGAAGAAGCCGTCCTATCCCGGGGAGAGGCCATGAACCCCCTAGCCTTGAGCCTCATAGAACTGGGGGCAGTTGTATTCTCCCTCGGCCTGTTAGCCAGACTGGCCGGACGGATCGGAATGTCCCCCATCCCTCTCTATCTCCTGGGTGGGCTCGCCTTTGGCACAGGTGGGATCGTTGAGCTCGAAGGCATGAAGCAGTCGGCGCACCTTTTTGGGGAGATCGGCGTCATTCTCTTGCTGCTGATGCTGGGGCTGGAGTACACGGGGTCCGAGCTCTTCACCGGACTGCGACGATCATGGCAGGCCGGTCTCCTTGACCTCGTCCTGAACTTCCTGCCGGGGGCAGCACTCGCCCTGTTCCTGGGCTGGGGATTCGTGGGTGCCGTGGTGATGGGAGGTGTCACCTACATCTCCTCGTCCGGAATTGCGGCGAAAGTGATCACTGACTTGGGCTGGCTGGGCAACCGCGAAACCCGTGTGGTGATCTCCATCCTCGTTTTCGAAGACCTGATAATGGCGGTGTACCTCCCCGTCCTCACCAGTATCCTTGCCGGCGCCAGTTTCCTCAGTGGACTCACAACGGTAGGCATTGCGTTAGCAGTGGTGAGCGTGGTCCTCACAGTTGCGCTGCGCCACGGACATCAGGTATCCAAGGCTGTCCACAGCGAAAACTCAGAGGTGTTCCTCCTTGGCATCCTGGGCTCAGCCCTGCTGGTGGCCGGTGCGGCATCAGCCCTGCAGGTGTCAACGGCTGTCGGAGCTTTCTTGCTCGGCATCGCAATCTCCGGGGCCACATCGCACAGGGCCACGCGTCTCTTGGCACCGCTGCGGGACCTTTTTGCGGGTATTTTCTTTGTGGCATTCGGGCTGAACACTGATCCTGCCTCGATTCCGCCAGTGCTTGGCTGGGCACTTGCCCTGGCTTTGATTACCGCCGCCAGCAAAATGGCCACCGGCATCTGGGCCGCGAAGCGTGTGGGCATTGCCCGCCCTGGCCGTCTCCGTGCCGGAGCGGCGCTTATAGCTCGCGGGGAATTCTCGATCGTCATCGCGGGCCTGGCTGTGGCATCCGGTGCCGTCTCCCAGGAACTGGCAGCCATGGCGACTGCCTATGTGCTGGTCATGGCCGTGGTGGGCCCGTTGGCCGCGCGCTACGTCGAACCGCTAGTGAAAATCGTATTGCCGGCAGAACGCGTCGCAACGAACACTTAACCACCCTGCTTATTTTTGGCACGGGCTACGCTGGCTCAAAGGTGCCCGCAGCATCCGGTCCATCGATCGAATGACCGGAACGGTCCTGGTGGGCTGTGGCGTGAAATTGGCACTCGGGCCCGCCCACTAGCGTGGGGAATCTGTCAGGCCCGGGCAGTGCCCGGGCCTGACAGGACGTCCCGCGGTCAGGCTGCGAAAATGACAAAGAATTTCCTGATCCGCTCCTGGATCTCCCACGTCCCCTGCCACCCGATGGGGAAGATGGCAGCGGTTCCGGCTTCCAGAGTGATCGGTTCAGCGCCGTCCTCAGTGACCACCATGCGGCCTTCCAGGACGTGAATCGCCTCTCCTCGCTCCAGGAACTCCCACCGGGAGAGGCCTGGATCGGCTTCCCAGACTCCGGAGAGGATACGGGAGTCCTCACTGGTGAAGGGGATGGAAATTCGCGTTGGTATCTCGTCGCCGAGCACCTCGGCCAACGGCGGGCCCAGCGGGGATTCGTCCAGGTTCCCCTTGAAAAGTTCGGTGGGCTGGAAAGTTACGCTCATTGGTTTTGCCTTTCTGCTTTACTCGCCGGCAATGTCTCCGGCGGGCTGGTGGATGACCAGTTAGAGGCACTGTAGCCCAGCCTGTTCGGGTGGGGAAGCGACCGCGCGCCACCACGGCGCGCCGCTCAGACTACCCAATGGGGTAGTGAAAACCATCCTGAAATGGCGTTTCCCCTATCCGCAAATGACAGGACGATGGAGGCTAGGCCAAGCCCCAACAGATCCGACCCATTGCGAAAGGAAGCCCGATGCTACAACCGTCAGATTCTTATTTTGATGCGTGGATGGGCCGGGAGGCCCTCGCCGAGGCTATGATTCCGGTGATTGGCCGGCTGTACCGCGAGAACAACGTGGTGACGAGCATTCATGGCCGCAGCCTGGTGAGCAAGTCCACCATGAGCATCCTGAAGGCGCACCGCTTCGCCCGCCGGGTCGGCAAAGAGGAGCTGCTGCTGGAGGAGACCGCCCCACTCCTGAACACCCTCGCTGGCCTGGAGCTGGGTGCGGCAGCGATCGACGTCGCCCGCCTCAACCAGAAGTTCAAGGAAGAGGGCGGCGGGGCAACGCTGGAGGGGTTCCTCCGTGCCGAGTTGGCCGAGGTGGTTGGCAAGCGCGGCGCTGATGACCGCACCAGCACCGACGTGGTGCTCTACGGCTTCGGACGCATCGGCCGGCTCCTGGCCCGCCTCCTGATCGAAAAGGCCGGCGGCGGGCATGGCCTGCGCCTGCGCGCCATCGTGGTCCGCCGCGGGTCGGACAACGACCTCACCAAGCGCGCCAGCCTGCTGCGCCGCGACTCGGTCCACGGCTCGTTCGAAGGCACCATCAAGGTGGACCTCGAGAACGACACCATCACCGCCAACGGCGTCCAGGTCCAGGTCATCTACTCGGACAACCCCGCGACGGTCGACTACACCGCCTACGGCATCCCCGACGCCCTGGTCGTCGACAACACGGGACGCTGGCGCGACGCCGAGGGCCTGTCCCAGCACCTGAAGAGCAAGGGCGTTTCCCGGGTGCTGCTCACCGCCCCGGGCAAGGGCGACCTGAAGAACATCGTGCACGGCATCAACCACGGCACCATCACCGACTCGGACAAGATTGTCTCCGCGGCCTCCTGCACCACCAACGCCATCACCCCGGTGCTCAAGGCGATCAACGACCGCTACGGCGTGGTGCACGGGCACGTCGAGACGGTCCACTCCTTCACCAACGACCAGAACCTGATCGACAACTTCCACAAGGGTGACCGCCGCGGCCGCTCCGCCGCGCTGAACATGGTCATCACCGAGACCGGTGCCGCCAAGGCCGTGGCCAAGGCCCTGCCGGAACTGCTGGGCAAGCTCACCGGCAGCTCCATCCGCGTCCCTACACCCGACGTGTCCCTGGCCATCCTGAACCTGAGCCTGGAAACCGGCACCACCAAGGACGAGGTCAACGACTACCTGCGGGAAATGTCCCTGCACTCGGAACTGCGGAAGCAGGTCGACTACATCGATTCGCCCGAGGTTGTCTCGACGGACTTCGTCGGTTCGCGCCGCGCAGGGATTGTCGACGGCCTTGCCACCATCTCCAACGACAAGAACCTTGTGCTCTACGTCTGGTACGACAACGAGTTCGGCTACAGCTGCCAGGTGGTCCGCGTCATGGAGGAAATGGCCGGCGTCAACCCGCCGACGTTCCCCGCGAAGGACGCCGCCGCAACCTTGGAGGCAGCCGGCCTGCCCGTTGAGGTCACGGCCTGACGCCACCTCCCTGAATCTGTTCCGTCTTTCCCGGCCGATCCTCTAGAATCGGCCGGGAAACGGCACCACAATGGTGCAATGGAACAGAACTCGGCAGTGGAGCACGAAACCACCCTGGAACACGCCCTGGACGTCGCGCGCCGGAACGTCAAGGAAGCCAAACGGCTCCTCGACGATGCCCGCGCCAAACACGCGGCCGGTGAGGTTGACGAGGCGCGGGTCCGGCAACTCGAATCCCTTATGGCCCTCGCCAACGAAGACCTGGTGCGCGTGACCAGGGAGAACTAGCGGACCACTTGTCCTCCACACTGTGGACAACGCCTTCGGCGTCGGCGGCCGGTCCTAGGCTTCAGGGGTGGACAGAATTTTCCCTGACCCGGGACACACCGGACCCGGGCACCCTGCCCGGGCGCCGGGTTGACGCTCACGTGGCCGGAGTTCCGGCGGGAACGACGGCGGTCCCGCCAGGCGTGGGCCCTGCTGGCCGCCGCGGCACTGGCCGTCGTCGCGGGTCTCGGCTGGTTCTTCACCGCCGGGCAGTTTGCCGCCGTCGGCCCGCCCCCGGACGGACCCCGCGAGGCACCGGTGCTGGCAGCCGGCTGGATGAACCCTGTCCCTGCGGTACGGCCCGTTCCACGGGACGCCGCGGCGGCACTGCTGGACACGCTCCCGGTCAAGGGCCGCGCGGGCCGGGACAACTACGACCGCAGCGCCTTCGGCCAGGCCTGGCTGGACGTGGACCGCAACGGCTGCGACACGCGCAACGACATCCTCCGCCGCGACCTTTCGGGCGCCGAGTTCGACGGGAAATCCAGCTGCCGGGTGGCCCGCGGAACCTTCCGGGAACCGTATACCGGCCGCGAGCTCACGTTCCGCAGGGGAGCCGGGAGCAGCAAGGCCGTGCAGATCGACCATGTTGTGGCGCTGGGGGATGCCTGGCAAAAGGGTGCCCAGCAGTTGACGGCCGCACAACGCGAGTCCCTGGCGAACGATCCGCTGAACCTCATCGCCGTCGACGGCCCGGCCAACCAGGACAAGAGCGCCTCCGACGCCGCCACCTGGCTTCCACCGAACAGAGCCTTCCGCTGCCACTACGTTGCCCGGCAGATCTCCGTCAAGGCCGCTTACCGGTTGTGGGTCACTCCGGCGGAGAAGGACGCGATGCACCGGATCCTCGCCTCCTGCCCCGGGCAGCAGACGATTGTCGCTGCTCCTCAGTAGGCTCCGGCCACGGATATCGTCGAATATTTGGCGCCGCAGGCTGTGTGGGTGAATTTCGGGCGCACCGGACCGGCTCAGTTCCCGGCAGCCCCAGCGTTGGACGCTGGGTGACCCGGAACGCAAGGAGCTTCGTGGCTGACCAAGGACCAGGGTACGCCGATGACCAGTGAACCCATTGCCAACTACGGGATGCTGTCTGATTGCCGCTCCGCAGCGCTCGTGAGCGCCGCGGGGTCTGTGGACTGGCTGTGTTTCCCCCGTTTCGACAGCCCCTCGGTCTTCGGCCGGATCCTGGGCGAGGATGCGGGGTTCTGGTCGATCCGGCCTGCCGCCCTACACTCCTCGGCCCGGCGCTACCTGGGGCCCACGATGGTGCTTGAGACGGTCCACACTACGGCCGGAGGCGCCGTCACGGTCACCGACGCCCTGGTCCTGGGGGAGGGCAACCGGGGCCACGAACTCGGTGCCGGCGCCCCCGGAACCCTGCTGCGGCAGGTGGCCTGCCTCGTAGGCGAAGTCGAGATGGAGGTCGTCTTCGCGCCCAGGCCGGAATACGGCCTGATCGTACCTCTCCTCTCCGGGACCGCGGCGGGCATTCTGGTCAGCGGCGGAGCCGATGTGCTGGCCTTCTCCACCCCGGTTCCCTTCGTCCTTGCCGGCGATGCCGCGCGGACGACACTGGTGCTCCGCGCCGGTGACGTTCTCGGATTCGCCCTGCACCACCAGCACAGCTGGCAGGGCGAACCGTCGTTCTGGAGCCAGGAGGACATCGCCCGCCGGCTTGAGGACACGCTGGAGGGCTGGGGCAGCTGGTCGCGGATGCACCAGAGGTACGTGGGTCCCTGGCAGGACCTGGTCGCTGCCAGCGGCCGGATCCTGCAGGCACTGACGTTCTATCCGACCGGCGCGATCGTCGCCGCCCCGACCACGTCCCTGCCCGAGGTGGCCGGCGGCACCCGGAACTGGGACTACCGGTACACGTGGATCCGGGACGCCAGCATGACCCTGCAGGCACTGTGGGTGGCCGCGTGCCCGGACGAGGCCGGTAAATTCTTCCAGTTCCTCGCGACGGCGGCCGCCAGCCGGCTGAGCACCGGTGCCGAGCTGCAGATCATGTACGGCGTCGGCGGTGAACGGGACCTGTCCGAACGCGAACTGGCCCACCTTCCGGGCTGGCGCGGCAGCAGCCCGGTGCGGGTAGGCAACGGCGCCTGGAACCAGCGGCAGCTCGACGTCTACGGCGAACTTCTCGACGCGGCCGCCACCCTCCCGGAGTACCTCATCGACATGGAACCCGGTACGCGGGAGTTCCTGGCCGACGCCGCCGACACCGCCGCATCGCGCTGGCAGTCCCAGGATCAAGGCATCTGGGAAGTCCGTGGCGCGCCCCGGCACTACCTGCATTCAAAGCTGATGTGCTGGGTGGCCGTGGACCGGGCCATCGGCCTGGCCGGCGTCCTGGATGCCGAAGACCGGGTTCCGCACTGGAAACAGGTCCGGGCGCAGCTCGCCGACTCGATCCGGACGAACGGGTGGAACGACACCGCCGGCGCCTACACCCAGGCCTATGGCTCCGAGGACCTGGACGCGTCCGCGCTGATGCTCTCCATCGTCGGTTGTGTCCCGGCCGATGATCCCCGCATGCTGGCAACGATCGATGCCATCGAACACCGGCTCACCGACAGCCGGGGACTGGTATACCGGTACCAGACCGACGACGGGCTCACCGGGGAGGAGGGTACGTTCCTGCTGTGCACGTTCTGGCTGGCCCATGCCCTGGCCCTGGCCGGGCAGACCCAGCGCGCGCGCACCGTCTTTGAACGGGCCGCGGGATTCGCCACCGATCTGGGCCTCCTGGCCGAAGAAGTCGCCCCGGACAGCAACGAGCTCCTCGGCAACTTCCCGCAGGCCTTCAGCCATATCGGCCTCGTCAACGCCGCCTGGGCCATCCGCACGGCCGAGGACAAAGCCCGGCCTCCCTCCGGGGACGCCCTGTGACGGGTCCCGTTCGGGAGCGTTATCCGCTGTGTAGTGCAGATTACTGAACGGCGGCGCGGACCGGCCATACCTTGAAGACGTCCAACAAACTCTTCCATGGAAGGTCGCCGTCATGGCTTCTGCATCAGCACTTACGCATCACACATCCGGCACCGGCTTCGGCGGGCGCGTCCTCGCCGGGGCCGCCGGGGGCATCGCCGGCGGCATCGTGTTCGGCATTCTCATGGCGATGATGGGCATGCTGCCCGTCATCGCGTCCATGGTCGGCTCTAATTCGGCCGTGGTCGGGTTCGGCGTCCATCTGATGATTTCGGTGGCTATTGGGCTGGGCCTGACAGTACTGTTCGGCAACCGGTTCCTGACCGCGTATGGCCGCGGCGCCCTCGTCGGGCTCGGCTACGGTGCCATCTGGTGGGTGCTGGGTCCGCTGATGATCATGCCGGTCATGATGGGCATGCCCCTGTTCGCCATTGACCTCACCGCGCTGATGAGCCTCATGGGCCACCTGATCTATGGCGTTATTCTGGGACTGGTGGCGGTCCGCGTCCTCAAGAGCCAGGCATGACCGACACCTGCCGGGTCGGCGTGGCGGCCACCGTCTCCGGAGACCTGCGCCCGTGGGCCCCGCGGCAACGAGAGGCCGAGACGCTGATGGCAGGACCCGCTGACACGTTCAGCTGTTTGAACGAAGTTGACCTGTTCGCGGACCTGAGCGCGCAGGAGATCGCGGCCATGGACCTCATGGCCCCGGCCCGGCTGTTCCGGCGCGGGGAACTCCTGTTCAGCCAGAGCCAGCCCGTCAAGGCGCTGTTCATCCTCAAGTCAGGCCGGGTGCGCATTTTCCGGGTTGCCGAGGACGGCAAGGCACTGACGATGGCCATCCTGGAACCGGGCGCCGTTTTCGGGGAGATGATGCTCATCGGCCAGCGGATGTATGACAACTATGCCGAGGCCATCGAAGACTCGGCGATCTGCCAGCTCAGCGTCGATGAGGTCGAGCGGTTCCTGCTCTCCGATCCCCGCATCGCCGCCGCGCTTCGGGCAGGCACGGACCATCCACCTGACCCACGAACAGCTCGCCGGCCTCCTGGGCGCGTCCCGGGAGGCCACCAGCAAGATCATGGGTGAGCTCACGGCCAAAAAGGCCATCCGCCAGGGCCGCGGGCGCATCGTCATCCAGGACCGTGACATCCTGCGCCAAACCGCCCGGAGCACCTGATGATCACCGCCACGTTCCATGGCCAGGTGATCGCCCGCTCGGAGCAGACGGTCTATCTGGAGGGCAACGACTACTTCCCCCCGGAGTCCGTAGTGCCGGACGCACTGGAGGCCAGCTGGGTCCGGACCTTGTGCTTCTGGAAAGGTGTAGCCCGATACCACCATGTCCGCGCAGGGGACCACCGGGCACCGAACGCTGCCTGGTCCTACCCGCGGCCGACACCCCTGGCCCGCATGCCACGCATTCCCGCCCACACCGTTGCCACAGCACCCGAAGCGTCCCAAGGGATCGCCCGGAAACTGGAGCAGAAAATGGGCA
>DATITT010000131.1:0-4584 GCA_035467435.1 Arthrobacter sp.
CTGCTGGCGTTCTCCCACGACATCGCCGTGCCGGTGCTGCTGGCCGGGGAACCCCGCAGCCTCGTGGGCGCACTGTCCGCCCTGATCTACCGGAGCCGGCCGCAGGACGAGCCCGCTCCGGCTCTCTACGCCGTCACGGGCACCAACGGCAAGACCACCACCACCTACTTCATCAATGCCCTGCTGCAGGCCCTCGGGCAGAAGACAGGACTGATCGGCACCATCGAGATCCTGGCCGGCGGGGAGCCGATCCCCAGCCTCCTCACCACCCCGGAGTCCACCGACGTCCACGCCCTGCTGGCCCTGATGCGTGAACGCGGCCTCGACGCGGCCTCAATGGAGGTCTCCTCGCACGCCGTCGCGTTCCACCGCGTGGACGGGGTCGAGTTCGACGTCGCCGGCTTCACCAACCTGACCCAGGACCACCTTGACCTGCACGGCAGCATGGACGACTACTTCCAGACCAAGGCCCGGCTCTTCACCCCCGGGCGGGCCCGCCGCGCCGTCGTGACGGTCGACGACGACTGGGGCGTGAAGCTCGCCGCCGCCGCCGGCATCCCGGTGACCACGCTGGCCGCGCACGTCACCGGCGGGGTGGCCGGGATGCCCGCAACTGCGGACTGGACGGTCCTCCACCCGGCGCTGCGCGGGCTCGGCACGGTGTTCACGCTCCGCCACCGCGACGGCACGGAGCTGCGCGTCCACACCGGGCTGCCCGGAAGCTTCAATGTGGCCAACGCCGCGCTGGCAACTGTCATGGTGCTCGCGGGCGGCCACGATCCCGCCAAGGTCCAGGCCGCGCTCGACGACGGCGACCCCTTCACCGTCGCCGTCCCCGGCCGCATGCAGCTCGTCTCCACCGCCCCCGCCGCGGTGGTCGACTTCGCGCACAACCCCGATGCCCTGGCGCGCGCGCTGGACGCCGTCCGCTCCCCGGAACCGGGGTCCCGGGTGATCCTCGTCTTTGGTGCCACCGGACAGCGGGACCAGGGCAAGCGGCCCGCCATGGGTGCGATTGCCGCGCGCCTCGCCGACATCGTCATTGTCAGCGACGACGATCCGCACGACGAGGACGCCGCGGGGATCCGCGCCGGCGTTCTGGCGGGCGCGGTTCAGGCCAAGGAACACGAGGGCCTGGACTGCAGCATCCTCGAGGTCTTCCCCCGCGACGCCGCCATCCGGAAGGCCGTGGAGCTCGCGGGCCCGGCCGACACCATCCTCGTCGCGGGACGGGGTCACGAAGTGTGGCAGGAAGTCAAGGGCGTCAACCTCCCCCTTGACGACAGGGTGGAGCTCCGCTCTGCCTTGACAGCTCGGGGATTCCCCGTTCTCGAAGACCAGCGGATAGAGTCCTAAACCGAGATGATTGCATTTACTGCGGCGGAAATCGCCGACATAACGAACGGCCGCCTGGCCGCCGAGCCGGGGATCACCCCCGGCTCCGTGGTAACCGACTCCCGGGAAGCCACACCGGGCTCGCTCTACGTGGCCAAGCCGGGCGAGACGGCCGACGGCCATGACTTCATTGCCGCGGCCTTCGACCGCGGCGCCGTCCTGGCGCTGGTCGAACGTGACGTCCCGGACGACGCCGGCCGCAACTACCCCGCCGTCGTGGTCCAGGACTCGGTCCTCGCGATGGGCGCCCTGGCCGCGGAAGCTGTCCGACGGATCCGCGCCAGCCGCGCGGCCGACGGTGAGCCGCTGACCGTGATTGGCATCACCGGTTCCGCCGGCAAGACGACCACCAAGGACCTGCTGGCCGGGATCCTGGCCGCGGAGGGCACCACCATTGCCCCGCAGGGTTCCTACAACGGCGAAGTCGGGGTCCCGCTCACCGTCTTCAAGGCCGGTCCCGACACCCGTTACCTCGTGATCGAGATGGGCGCCACCGGCGTCGGACACATCAGCTACCTCGCGGAGATGGTCCGCCCCGACATCGGCGTGGTTCTTGGCGTCGGCACGGCACACGCCGGTGAATTCGGCGGCGTGGACAACATCGCCCTCGCCAAGGGCGAGCTCGTCGAGGCCCTGCCGGCCGCCGGCACCGCCGTCCTCAACCTGGACGACAACCGCGTCGCCGCCATGGCTGCGCGCACCCGGGCCACCGTACTCGGCTACTCCGCCCGGCCGTCCCGCGACGGCCTGACCGACGCAGTCGGAGCAAACACAGTCGGAGCAGACACAGTCGGTGCAGAGCCTGTCGGTTCAGAGCCTGTCCGGTCAGGGCGGGTCCGCGCCGAGGGCGTCGAGCTGAATTCCGTTGGCAGCCCCGAATTCGACCTTTTCCTGCCGGGGGAGAGCGCCGGGCACCACGTCGTGTCCCAGCTGATCGGTGCCCACCACATCGCCAACCTGCTGGCAGCGGCGGCAGCGGCCCACGCCGCCGGTGTCCCCGCCGCACGGATCGCGGCCTCGCTGAGCGCCCAGGCGGCTGCCAGCCGGTGGCGGATGGAACGCACCGAACGGCCCGACGGCGTCACCATCATCAACGATGCGTACAACGCCAACCCGGAATCCATGCGCGCAGCGCTGCGGACCCTCGCCGACCTCGGCAGGGGCCGCAGGACCTGGGCCGTGCTCGGGGCAATGCTGGAACTGGGCCCCGACTCCATCCGTGAACACATGGCGGTGGGCACCCAGGTGGTCCGGCTCAACATCTCCCGCCTCGTCGTCGTCGGACGCGAGGCACGCTCGCTTTATGTCTCAGCCGTCAACGAGGGGTCCTGGGGCGACGAATGCGTCTTCGCCGAGACCCCGGAGGAAGCCTACGACCTCCTGCAGGCCGAGCTTGAGCCCGGTGACCTGGTGCTCTTCAAATCCTCCAACAGCATCGGACTGCGCCACCTGGGCGATCGGATAGCATTACCCCCACAGGCCCCCGGGACCGCTGCCGGTGCCGCTGAGGGAAGGGCTGCCGGAAACGCAGCCGAAAACGCAGCCGGAAACACTGCCGGAACCGCCACTGAAGGGAGTGCGCTGCTGTGATTGCACTGCTGATGGGCGCCGGACTGGCCTTGCTGTTTTCCTTTCTGGGCACCCCGCTCTTTATCCGTTTCCTGGTCCGCAAGAGCTACGGGCAATTCATCCGGGACGACGGACCCACCACCCACCACACCAAGCGCGGCACCCCCACCATGGGAGGCACCGTCGTGGTCCTGTCGGTGCTCGCCAGCTACGGCATCACGCATTTCGTCATGTGGATCATCAACCCGGCCTCCCCGGGCCCGTCCGTCTCGGCCCTGCTGCTGCTGTTCCTGATGGTCGGTATGGGGCTGGTCGGCTTCCTGGACGACTTCATCAAAATCTCCAAGCAGCGAAGCCTGGGCCTGAACGCCAAGGCCAAGCTGCTCCTGCAGGCCTCCGTGGGCATCATCTTCGCGGTCCTCGCCCTGCAGTTCCCGGACGAGAACGGCGTGACGCCCGCGTCCTACCAGATCTCCCTGGTCCGCGATATCCCGTGGCTCAACCTGGCTTTCGCCGGCACCCTCATCGGTGCCATCCTCTTTGTGCTGTGGTCGAACCTGATCATCACCGCCGCCACCAACGGCGTGAACCTCACGGACGGCCTCGACGGCCTCGCCGCCGGCGCGTCCATTATGGTCTTCGGCGCCTACACCCTGATGGGGATCTGGCAGAGCAACCAGTCCTGCGGTTCGCCGCGGCAGGCCGGCGCCGGCTGCTACACCGTCCGGGACCCGCTGGACCTGGCCCTGCTCGCCGCCATCCTCAGCGCAGCGCTGGTCGGCTTCCTGTGGTGGAACACCTCACCGGCCAAGATCTTCATGGGAGACACCGGTTCCCTGGCCATCGGCGGCGCCGTTGCCGGCTTCGCCATCCTGTCCCGGACCGAGCTGCTGCTCGCCTTCATCGGCGGCCTCTTCGTCCTGATCACCCTCTCGGTGATCATCCAGGTCGGCTACTTCAAGATCACCAAGGGCAAACGGTTCTTCAAGATGGCCCCGCTCCAGCACCACTTTGAACTCAAAGGCTGGGCCGAGGTCACCGTCGTCGTCCGGTTCTGGATCCTGTGCGGACTCTTCGTCGCCGCCGGGATGGGCATCTTCTACGCCGAATGGGTGGTACTCCTGTGACCGGTCCGATTCCCGCACCACTCACCACCTCACCCCGGCTCCAGGACCTGGTCAGCTGGGACTCCAACTGGGCCGGACTGCGGGTCGTCGTCACCGGCATCGGGGTCTCCGGCTTCGCCGCCGCGGACACGCTGATCGAACTGGGCGCCCGCGTGGTCGTGGTGGACGCCGCCACCGGCCCCACCGCGCAGGCCCAGGCGGACACCCTTCGGATCGTCGGCGCCGCCGACGTCCTGCTGGGCGAGGACGCCGTGGACACCGTACCCAAAATCGACGGCGCCAAACCGGACCTGATCGTCACCTCCCCGGGATGGCGGCCCGACCAGGCACTGCTCGCCGCCGCGGCCCGGGCCCACATCCCGGTCTGGGGCGACGTCGAACTCGCCTGGCGTCTTCACGAACGCCAGGGGCGCAAGACCGCCGACTGGCTGACCATCACCGGCACCAACGGCAAGACCACCACCGTCGGGCTGACCGAGTCGATGCTGCAGGC
>DATITT010000132.1:0-8681 GCA_035467435.1 Arthrobacter sp.
CGATGTCGCGGGTGCGTGCGTAGCGGCCCGACTTCATTTCTTTGAGCATGTCCGCCACCCAGACCCGGTGGGAGCGCTCGGCGCGCTTGGACAGGCGGAGAACCTCGATCCAGTAGTCCTCGAGATCGTCGAGGTTGTCCAGCCGACGCATGGCGTCGACGGTGAGCTCGGCCTGCCTGCTGATGATTTCCAGCTGGTCCGCGGCGCGTTTGGGCAGGCGGTCCAGGTTGTAGAGGGACACCATCTCGGCGGCGGCGTCGAGTTTTTCCATCGCTTCATTGAGATACCGGGAGAGGGCGTACATGTCCTCGCGGGGGAGCGGGCTCACGAAGGTGGTCCGCATATGGGTCAGCAGCGCGAAGTGCAGCTCCGCGGACTTCGCCTCATGGTTGTGCATGTCCTCCACCAGCCGGGCGTTCTCACTGGCGGGGGCGCCAAGAATCTCCGAGAGGGTGCCCGTGGCCAGCACTATCTGGCTTGCCAGCTGGGCAAGGAGGTTCAGCCCGGCGGGCTCCTGGGGGAAAAGGCGCAGCTTCACGTGTGATTACCGGTCTTCGGGAGGGAGGTGCACGGGTGGTGGCTGCCGGGTCTGTGAGGTGGTGATCACCCGGGCATATGGATTACTTTACCGTTCGGGTTGAAAGCGCCGGGAATGCGCCCCCGGCGGCCTTTGGATTATGACGGCGGGCTGGTGGACACGGCCGGAACTGGAAAGCCGGGGCGCCTTCAAAGGGGTGCGCAACGGGCATGAAAATGGTGCCGAACCGGATACGCCTCTCGGCGGTAGGCCGCTCTAGGCGGCTAGATGTTGAAGCCCGGGGGTTTCGCGGTTCGGCACCGCTTTTAGTTTTCTACGAGGTAAGGCACAAGTCAACATTGACAGTCCGTGGGCGGCATGCCTACCGGAGGTCCGGCGGCGTGCGGGGAACTCAGTCGAGCTCGCCCAGGCGCCAGGCGTTGGCGGCATGCTCAAGATCCTCGGCGGTCTTGACCAGGAGGTGCGAGTTGCGCGTGAGCTTGCTTGCGTGGGGCTCGTTGCTGTGCTCGGCGCCGTCCGCGAGGGTGGCCTGGCCCAGCGCCACCACGCGGCAGAACGCGGCGGAGCGTTCCAGCGCGACGTCGAACTCGCCGTCGAACGCTCCGGACAGGATGGCGTCCGCCATCGACTTCATCTCGTCCGCTCCGGGCGGCTCGGCGGCGCCGGCCACCACGTGCGATACCTGCGCGGTGTCCTTGCCGGCCTTGAAGTACACGGAGATCCGCTCGGGATCCTGGATGGTGGCGGCGCGGATGGCGTACAGGCGCCAGAGGGCTCCGGGGAGAGAGCGTGCCGGGCTTTCGGCCCACATCTCGGCGATGGCTTCCAGGCCCTGCTCATCCGCGAGCTTCACCAGCCGTTTGGTCACGACGGGGTCCTCGCTGTCGCGTCCGCGGCGCACGAGGGCCTGGGCTGCGAGATGGGCGGCTTCGGAGATGCGGGCCGGGTCGGCCCCGCCCGCGAAGGGCTCAAAGTCAATGGGGGCGAAGGGCTTCGGCTTGTGGTGCCGGTGCGGTCCGGGGGCGCTGGATCCTGCTTGCTCGCTCATGCCACCACGCTACTCCAGTGCTGTCGGGGAATCGAGCGTGTGGAACGTCGGCGCCGTTGCAGCCCGTACCGGCGCAGGGCCGGCGAAGAACCCTCGCATCGGCGCACGACGTCGCGTCCCCGCCCGGTGCAAAAACCCGCCCCGGTCTGGGGTACAGTATTAACGTCCAGAAATGGACTGGGCTGATCGGCCCTTGAACGGCGGATTCATCCGTTGTTCGGGGCTTCGGCTGGGGCCTTTAGCTCAGTTGGTAGAGCATCGGACTTTTAATCCGTGGGTCGTGGGTTCGATCCCCACAGGGCCCACCCGCGGCGCAGGTCAGAGGCATATTGCCTCTGACCTGCGTTTGTTTTAACGCCCCACCCCAACGGAAACCCAACGTTTTCAGCGAATGATGCCCTCGAGCACATCAGCCACTTCGGTATGGATCGCTTTGCGGCCCATGTACACGTCCTGCGTCATGGAGACCTGGGCATGTCCCATCCGGTCGGCGGAAGCGCCTGGACGGGCGCCAACAATGCCCTTGCCGGCAACGACGAATAGGGCCGGGGCTGTTGCTCTCAGGAAAGTCGGTCGAGTACGTACCTTGTCTGGGCTATGCGGTCCTCCTGGTCGAGGCGCGACAGCTCGGGTGAAGGGTCATCACACACGACGTTGTGCTCGACGAACCGGCGCACCGCTTTAAGTAGACGTTTCATACATCGACGCTAAAGCTCGGGGGCAGCGCCTCAACAGCGTGTGCGGTACCCGAACTTTCCCCCACCCCGAGGCAGCTCCTACTTGGGCGTACTCGGAAAGGGTCCGTGGGACCGGACGCTTGGGCCTCATGTTGGTCCATGCTTCGGACGCGGGCATAGGCGTCGTCTCATCAGATGTCATGGCCCCCAAGGCAAGGGGCAAATAAAGCCGGTTAGGTTCCCCAGCGCGAAGCCCCGCCTCTTCGAGGGCGGGCTTTCCTGCCTGTCAGCCCTTTGTTCTGCTGTGCCCGTAGGCTGGCTCCAGTTTCATGGGGGGATACTGGAGCCAGCCTCGGGGGGAGGCACCTCGCTGGGGTGTGCCATGTGGCACCGTCACCGATGAGTGCCACTTCCCGAGGTAACGGTAAGGACGGGACCTGCACTTTTTCTTGGACCTACGTTCGGCGGGTCGAAGGGGGGCAGCTCAATGGCAGGAATATCGGGCTGGGGAGATTCAGCAAGGATCTCCGGAAACTAGGCAACGGGTGGGTAACCTGAACGGACTCAGCGTCAGCATCGAGCCAACCGGCAGCGTCTCCGTCGTCGCGGAAAAGCTCAAGCGCGAGATACGCCGAAAGGACGCATACGAGCCGCCAGCCTGCCGGGGACTTTTTTCGTTCCCGGTCATCGCGGAAAACGCACGATCGACTAGTTATCAGTTCAGCTAGGATTACCGGATGAACGCGCACACCCCCTCCGGTTCCGGGTACTGGTATGGACCTGACGACAGGCTCGACCCGCCCGGCGCAGTACTGCAGGCGCTGCGTGAATACCGCAACGTGGAAGTCGCCCGGCGGCGCTCCACGAGGGATTCCATGGGGATGGGCGAGACGGATCTGCTGGCGCTGAGGTACCTGCTCCGGGCCCAGACCAATGGCGAGCAGGTCGGGCCGAAGGATCTCAGCCGCATCCTGGGCATCACCACGGCCTCCACCACCTCGTTGATCGACCGCCTTGTAAGTAGCGGCCACGTCCGCCGAGAGCCCCACCCCACTGACCGGCGCTCCCTCGTAATTGTCCCCACGGTGGCCACGGATGCGGAGGTGCGGGCCACTCTGGGGGACATGCACCGCAGCATGATGGCCGTCGCTGAAGGCCTGACCGCCGAGGAGGCCAGGATCGTGGTCAGCTTCCTGCGGCGGATGAGTGAAGCGATCGCGCAGCCCCCACACCGCGCCGTTGAATGATCAACCATATAACTAGCTAGCCTGACTATTTATATGTATGCTTACTAACTATGTCTGATACGTGTTTTTCCGGCGGCGCCGTGGCTGAACTCGCACCCGCCTCCGGGCCTCCCGCGCAGTCCCTGGCCGCGCCGGTCCACTGCGGGATGCCAATGGAGTGGAAGTCGCCCATGTCGGCCACCATGTCCGTGTACTCCTTCGCGCCGGCAGATGCCGCGGCAGAGCTGCCGCCGCTCTGGCGCTGCGCCTGCGGCTTCCAGCTCGACGGAATCGTGCGCACGCCCGGCATCCAGTCCGAGCTCAGCCGTTGACCTGACGCGGTGCCGGGAGCTCCCGGGAAATGCTCTCTCGTCCACGAACCGATGGGCCGGCGCCATCACGGCGAAGACCACCAGGAGTGTTGACCGGTCGCGAAGCACTGTGACTTGAAGATTCCCTGCTGCCGGAGCGGCTTTCTCCACGGTCCGCCGGCGTAGTTCCCCACCGGATCAGGCCCCCGGCCGGGACAGGTCTCTCAGAACGCAGCCCCCGCTGCCCGGGACGGCACGGCATCGTGGCGGCGCGGGGGTCCCCGAGCGGCGGCGAGAGGTGCAAGATGGTGCCATGGATGCCGTCGACGCACTCAACGAGATTGCCTTCTGGCTCGAACGCGAGCTTGCTCCGACCTTCAAGATCCAGGCGTTCCGAAAAGCCGCCGGAATCATTGCCGGGCTCGGGACAGAGGAACTGGCAGCCCGGGCCGGGGACGGCCGGCTCAGGAGGACCAAGGGGATCGGCGACCGGACGTACCAGGTGATCAGGGAGGCGCTCGACGGCGACGTGCCGGAGTACCTGGGCGGACTCCGAAGCCGGGGAGCCCGGCCGCTGGTGCCGGGAGGCCATAAGCTGCTTGCCTCGCTGCGCGGTGACTTGCACAGCCACAGTGACTGGTCCGACGGCGGATCACCGATCGAGGCCATGGTGGGCGCCGCCAGGCTGCTGGGCCGCGAGTACCTCGCGCTGACCGATCATTCGCCCAACCTCAAGATCGCCAACGGGCTGAGTGCCGAGCGGTTGGCCGAGCAGCTCGACATCGTCGCGGAGATCAATGCCCGCAACGACGGCAGTTTCCGGCTCCTGCGGGGCATCGAGGCCGACATCCTCGAGGACGGGAGCCTGGACCAGGCCCCGGAGATGCTGGACCGGCTGGATATCGTGGTCGGGAGCGTGCACTCGAAGCTTCGCGCGGACAAGCGCACCATGACCCGGCGGATGCTCGGCGCGATCGTGGACCCGCGTATGAACGTGCTGGGCCACTGCACGGGGCGCCTCATTCAAGGAGGCCGGGGAACGCGTCCGCCGTCGGTGTTCGACGCCCGGGAGGTCTTTGCCGCCTGCGCGGAGCACAACGTCGCCGTCGAAATCAATGCCCGGCCCGAACGCCAGGACCCGCCGGGAGCCCTCATTGAGGTGGCCCTCGACGCCGGCTGCCTGTTCAGCATCAACAGCGATGCCCACGCCCCGGGCCAGCTCGATTTCCTGCAGTACGGTGCCGAGCGCGCGGAACGCAACGGCGTTCCGGCGGAGCGGATCGTCACCAGCTGGCCCCTGGACCGCATGCTGGAATGGGCTGCGTCGACGCGATGACTGCTGGTGCGCCGTCCCGTCCGGGGGACATGCCCTCCGGGTGCGCGGAAGGTTGGACATGGTGCGTTATGCCCAGTGTTCGGTGCGAGGACTGGGCATGTCCCGCGGAGTCGTGGCTGGCTAGCTTCCGGCCGGCTGCGCCCGGTGGCCCGCCGGGACCAGCGCGGTGGGGGACGCCAGGCCCAGCCTGCCCACGGCTTCCCCGGGCAGTCCGCTCTCCGGATCCAGCGGGTACGTCACCACATCCCCGGAGCGTTCGTGTGCCACATGCAGCCGGCCGTTCCGGACCAGGTGATGCCGCGGCCAGTCGCCGCCGCTGGGGACATCGGCCACGGCCCGGACGACGCTGCCGCCCGCGTCCACTTCAAGCACGCTGATCCGGTTGGAGCCGCGCACCCCAACGTAGGCGTGCCGGCCGTCCGCCGCGAGGGCAATCTCCGCCGCGGCGTCCCCGGAAAGGGCGCCCGCCGCGGTCGCCTGGACCACGCCGGCCAGGCTGAATGTCCCGGACTCCCGGGACCGCTGCACCACGGCAACCTCAATCGAATACTCGGTCACCACCAGCACGGTGCCAGTGGAATGCTGGACAAGATGCCGGGGGCCGCTGTCCCGGGGGAGTGCCAGCTCGTGGTCCAGCCGCAGCCCCTCCGCGGGCACGTAGTTCCAGACCCGCAGGAGGTCGTGCCCGAGGTCGGTGGTCATCACCCTCCCGTCGTCGAGCACCAGGCTGGCGTGGGCGCGGCTGGGACGCCCGGCCAGCGTCGAGGCCGCGGCAGCGAACCGTGCCGCGATACGGCCGTCGCCGTCCAGTTCGTACAGCAGGACCTGGCCGTCGCCCCAGCAGGCCACCACGAGGAAGCGGCCCTGCGGATCGACGGCGACATGGCAGGCGGCCTCTCCGGCCGGCCATTCAAGGCCGGCGGGGTCCAGGCCGAATTCGCCGGACCGGCAGTACGCCCTGACGGTCCGTGCCGACTCGCCCACGGCATAGACCACGTCAAGGGTGGGGTGCACGGCGAGGAACGACGGCGAGTCCGCCGCGGCGGCGACTCCCAGCCAGCGCAGCGTTCCGTCAGGGCCGGCATGCAGCGCCCCGATTCCGGCCCCGCTGCCACCACCATCCGCGGTATAACAACCGGCCCAGATCAGCTCGTCCGAGGGGACGGCGTCCGGTGGCACTGGCAGGGACGATGGGGCGGCGATTCGTTGGGTGGCCATGGTGCCATCCTGCCACTTCGATAGCATGGGATTCCGGCACCATGAGCGGGAAAGGGGGTCCTGGCATGACGACTCCTCCCGCGCCCCGGTCCCCGGCGATCACGCGGCTGCGGGCGGCCGGCTGCGTCTTCGCGGAGGAGGAAGCCCTGCTGCTGGCCGCTGCGGCCACGACGCCGGATCATCTCGATGCCCTCGTGGAGCGGCGCGTTTCCGGACTGCCGCTCGAGCACATCCTGGGCTGGGCAGAGTTCTGCGGGCGTCGGATCGCAGTGGAGGCGGGTGTTTTTGTGCCCCGCCGCCGCACCGGGTTCCTGGTCCAGCAGGCGGCGCGGCTCCTGGCCGGCACCGGCGGGACGGGGAGCGCGCCGGTCGTCGTCGACTTGTGCTGCGGATCGGGGGCGGTCGGTTCCGCGCTGGCGGCGCTGGCAGGTCCCCTGGAGCTCCATGCCTCCGACATCGATCCCGCCGCCGTGCGGTGCGCGATCCGCAACATCGTTCCGCTCGGCGGTGCCGTCCACGAAGGGGACCTCTACGAGCCTCTCCCGGCGCAGCTGCGCGGGCGGGTCAACATCCTTGCGGTCAACGCCCCGTATGTTCCTTCGGCGGAAATCGGCACCATGCCACAGGAAGCCCGCCTGCACGAGCCGCGGGTTTCCCTCGACGGCGGCACAGACGGGCTGCAGGTACAGCAGCGGGTGGCCGCAGCGGCGCTCCAATGGCTGGCGCCGGGCGGCCACCTGCTGATCGAGACTAGCCTGCGGCAGGCGTCGGAGACCGCCGGGCTGTTCATTCGCAACGGACTCACTGCCCGGGTGGCCAGCTCCGGAGAGCTGGACGCCACGGTGGTGATCGGAACAGCGGTGGTTGGCGCGACGGCCCGGCCCGCAGGCCCGGTGTAGCTAGGAAACCTTGTCGGGATCGACGTTGGTCGCGGCGCCGGCCGGGGTGGCCCCGCCCTCGTCGGACCAGTCCTGCCCGTGCTGGTCGTTCAGTGCCGGGTCGGACTCGACGTCAGCGGCGGCGGAAGAAACCGACGCAGCGGCACCAGCGGACGCGGAGGAGGTCCCAAGGTTCACGGTCTCCGGATGGGTGCTGTGCGCGGGGATGCCGGCAGCCGCGTCGTCGTTCGACTTTTCAAGGCTTGCTGTCGGGGCGGGGGAGTTGTCACGGCGGACGGCTGAACCGATGACCGTCCCGGCGCGCCGGGCAGCCTCGCCGAGCTGCTCAGACACCTCGGGCGCCTTGTCCTTCACCGCTTCGGTCGCCGCGGTCACTTTGTCCTGGACCGGCTGGCTTTCCCAGAGAGCCGCCGCGCGGGCCTTGAGCTTCTCGTAGGCTGCCCGCCCGGACCGTGACCCAAGAACGTAGCCTGCGGCGATTCCGGCTCCGAAAAGAATTTTGCCTTTCATGCGGTACTCCTGCTCCTCGGTGGTGCTCCAAAAATATGGTCTGTAAACGCGGTGGGGCCACGTGCCAAAAAACCGGCCCCGGGACAAATCCCGGGACCGGTTCTCGGTCGCGTCAGCTTTAGCGGGCCGAACGCTTGGTGATCATGCCGTAAACGAGCAGGACGATGATCGCACCGCCGATGGCCAGGAGCCAGGTCGACAGCGAGAAGAATTCGTTGATGTTAGCGCCGAACAGCATTCCGCCAATCCAGCCGCCCAGGAGGGCGCCGACGACGCCGAGCAGCAAGGTGATGAAAATGCCACCGCCCTGCTTGCCGGGGAGGATTGCCTTAGCGATTGCACCGGCGATGAGGCCCAGAATCAGAAATGCGATAAAACCCATTTTTGTCGTTCCTTCTTCTTCAGTTGAGGAGACACCCGGGTTGCCGGGTGCGCTTCATCCTTCTGCACTAATACTAATCATGCTTAGCATAAAAGGGCCACTCCGGGCAGGGCGTCATTCCTCGGCGCGACACTTCCTGGGCCCACCGGACCCGTCAGCGCAGGTTCAAATCGCGCTCGGACCGTGTACTGCACGCGGTGATCCTTCGCGGCTTAGCGCTCCAGGCGGAACCCGAGCTTGATGGTGACCTGCCAGTCGGCAACCGCGCCGTTTTCGAGGTGTCCCCGGATTTCCTTGACCTCAAACCAGTCGAGGTTCCGCAGGGTTTTGGCCGCCTCGGCGATACCGTTGCGGACGGCGGCGTCAACGCCTTCGTTCGACGTTCCGACAATTTCAGAAATGCTGTAAGTGTGATTAGACAACTTCGCTCCTCGTGATCGCCATCGATACCCGGCGGTGGGCCGTTCCTGCAGATTAGCCGACAGATCGCGGCGGGACTAGGGCCGGGAGGCCATGCCTCAGGATCCGGAGACCGG
>DATITT010000133.1:0-6297 GCA_035467435.1 Arthrobacter sp.
TGCAGTCGTTTCTTCAGTCACAGTCCCTCACTCTAACGCCAGCCGGGAAGATCGGCCTAGCCGCAGCCTGCGGGTGCCGGCGCCCGCCGCTGCCGCCAAGGTGAAATAGCCAGGGAAAAGTGGAAAGCTGGGCTTATGCCCGAATCCAGCGCAGCAGTGCCTGCCCCCAACAGCACCCCCAACGACGCCACCGTTCTATACCGCGAGAAGCTCTGGCCGAACTTCTGGGTCTGGCTGGTGTCGGCGGGACTGTCGGGCGCCGGGATCTTCGTGCTGGCCCCCATCAGCATGGCCGCCGGGCTCACCGCCGCCGTCGTCCTCTTCACGATCCTCGCCGTGCTGCTGGTCCTCTCAACCCCCGCCATCACCGTCACCGGCTCCACGCTGCGCGTCGGCCGCGCCACGATCGAACGCCGCTTCGTCGGCACAGCGTCCGCGTTCCGGGGCCCGGAGGCGACGGCGGAACGCGGCACCCGCCTCAACGGCCTGGCGTTCCTCTGCATCCGCGGCTGGATCGATCCGGTGGTCCGCATCGAGATCACCGATCCCTCCGACCGCACCCCCTACTGGCTTACGTCCACCCGGCACCCGGACAAGCTGCTCGCCGCGCTGAACTCCTAGCTCCCGGCTCCTAGCCCTCGCAGTCCTTGCAGTACTTGAAGCCGTCCTTTTCGCGGGCAATCTGCGAACGGTGGCTGACGAGGAAGCAGGAGGCACAGGTGAATTCG
Source organism: Arthrobacter sp. (assembly GCA_035467435.1). Lineage (GTDB taxonomy): Bacteria > Actinomycetota > Actinomycetes > Actinomycetales > Micrococcaceae > Arthrobacter. The sequence continues at coordinate 729 of DATITT010000133.1, forward strand.
TCGGCCTGGGCCGGCAGGACCCGGACCAGCAGTTCCTCCCCGGACAAGTCCGCCCCGGGGAGTTCGTAGCCTTCCGCAAGGTCCGATTCGTCTTCATCGACCACTGCGGAGGGCTTTTCCGTACGCCGCGCCTTCAACGCCTCAAGGGAGTCCTCGCTGAGGTCCTCCTCGGTCTTGCGCGGCGCATCGTAGTCTGTCGCCATGAGTTGTAGCTCACACTCCGCAGTCGTTCGGGTGGGTCGCCGGCCCCCGGATGGTCCTCACGGGCTGTAGCCCTGGGCCTCCGGGGGCGGTTCTCCGATGTCAACGCCGGTCACGCGGTTTCTGTGCCCGATGTCGGGTCATTTTTGCTTAAGCGCCCAGTGAAAGCCAGAGTCCTCCGGTCCGCGGCACGGCCTCCGGGCTGCCGCATCCCGGACCAGGACGGCACCAGATCCCGTGAGTGGCCAAAAAGTACCCAGGATTTCGCGGAAAATGACGGCGCGCCCTCCGTCCTCACCGGAATTCGCCCGTATCGGTGGCAGAGTTTCGATTGTTAGTAATGCCAGGGTGGAGGATTTGTATGCGGGATCTACGGCTTGTAGGCGTCCACGACGACAAGGAGCATCTCCTGTTGAGCGGCACCGGCGGCGAGATGTTCCAGCTGCCAATCGATGAAGCACTTCGGGCGGCAGCCAGCCGGACGCCGGCCAAGGCCGCCTCCGGCGCGGTCGCCGCGCCCATTGCCATGTCTCCGCGCGATATCCAGGCGCGGATCCGCAGCGGCTCGACGGCGGCCGAGGTGGCGGAGCTCTCTGGAATTCCGCGTGCGAAAGTCCAGCGCTACGATGGTCCGGTACTCGCTGAGCGTGACTACGTCGCCCAGCAGGCCCGCAAGGTGGAGGTCGCCGCCCCCGCCCCCGGCCACGACGTGTACCGCTCCGTGTTCGGGGACCAGCCGGCTTCGCTCGGCGAGATGGTGGCCCACCGGCTCAGCGCACACGGCATTGATGCCGGCACCGTGGAGTGGGACTCCTGGCGGCGCCCGGACGGCAGCTGGAACGTGGTGGCGCGCTTCGAAGCGAAGCCCGACGGCCCGGCCGGTATCGGCGAGGAACCGCCGGCCATGTGGACCTTCAGCCCGGCCCGGAAAGCCCTGCAGAACGCCAACCGCTGGGCCCAGCAGCTGAGCGAACTTGAGCCCCTCGACGGTCCCGTCCCGGCCCGCCGGCTCACCGCCGTCTCGGACCGGCCCTTTGATTTTGAGACCGACGCGGACGCGGCCGCCCGCACGGCAACCGCCCAGCTCCAGGTGGTCCAGCAGCGCCAGCTGCAGCAGGAACAGGAATCCGACGGGCTGCTCGACATGCTGCGCTCCCGCCGCGGGCAGCGCCTCGGAGTGGATGAAGACGCCGACGACGCCCTCGCCACGCTGCTGACCAACGGCGTTCCGGCGGCCCATCCCCGCCCTTCCGAAGTGCTTGCGGAAGCCCTGGTCGAGCCGGAACCCGCTGCTCCCGGGGCAGCGGCCGGGACGGGCAATCCGGAGCACCCGGATGCGGCGGACGCGGAAACCCGCCCGGCCGCCGACCCCTGGGAACGCCGCCGCGACGGCAGGCCCTCGATCATGTCAAGGCTCACCCTGGCCCGCCAGGGGGAGGCACCGGACGACGCGCTGAAACTGCATGACGGCGTCAGCACCGACACCCGGGAAATCACCATCGTGGCCTCGCCGCTTCGGCCCGCCGGACAGCAGGGCCCTACCTCCAGCCCGGGGCTGGACGAACTGCTGGGCGGCGGAACCCCGCGGCGCCAGCAGCGTGAGACCCCCGCTGCTGCCCAGGATGACCGCAAAGCGGACCAGCCGGAGCGCCAGCCGTCCAAACCGAAGCGCTCCAGCATTCCGAGCTGGGATGACATCGTCTTCGGAGCCCGCGGGGACTGACGTTTACAACGGATTCAAGGCGCGGCTACGCGCCCCAGGGCCCTCCACGCGCAGTCAGGCGCGGGGGGCCCTTTTCCCGTCGGCCTGGAAACACAACAGCGGGACGTCGCGTTCGGCTTTCGTCAGCGAACCGTGCTGGCCCACCACTTCCAGGGCTGTCGGCCGGACACGGCGGGTGTCATAGAAGGCCAGGGCGTCCCTGGCCGCGATCATCACGTCGCCAATCCGCGGGCTGACTTCAGCCCGGACTGCACCAAAGAGCCCCGCGGCGATGGCCTCCTCCCGGGTGAAGGCCCAGATCCGGTCGCCGAAACGCGCCCGCCAGGCCTCCAGCAGGCGCACCCGTCCGGACTCGCCCTCCGATTCCTCCAGATAGAGATGGACCATTCGCGGCTCGCCCGCGGTGTGGCGGACACCGGCCACGAGGGCCGGGTCGGCCGCATAGTCGATCCGCTGGGATTCCGGCACGTCCAGCATGCCGTGGTCCGCCGTGAGCAGGATGGTGGTGCCCGCCGGCAGGGTGGCGCTGAGCCGTTTGACGGTGGCGTCGAGTTCCTCGAGCTGGTGTTCCCACTGCGGTGACTGGCAGCCGTGGCGGTGCCCGGCCTTGTCCAGTTCGTTGACGTAGAAGTACATCAGCGACCGTCCGGCCCCGGCCATCGCCTCGGCGGCCGCCGCGGTCCTGGCATGCGAGGTGGTGGCCGTGACGTAGCGGCCGCCCCGGAGCGCGGCCCGGGTCATCGCGGAGTCGCTGAACTGCGGCAGGCTGACCGTGGTGACCTCCACGTGCTCCGCGGCCCGCTGGAAGACGGTGGGGAACGGCTGCCACCGCTCCGGATCGACACCGGCGTCCCAGCCGCCCAGCATGTTGACCACCCGGTCCTGGTCCGGGTCCAGCACGTCGTAGCCCACCATGCCGTGCTGCCCGGCGCAGAGTCCGGTGCCGAAGCTGGCCAGCGACGCTGCAGTCGTGGACGGAAAGGCCGAGTCCAGGGAGACCGGCACCTGACCCTGGCCGGCCTGCATCAGGGCGCGCAGGAACGGTGTGTGCGCCGATTTCTGCTTGAGCAGGTTGCGGCCCAGCCCGTCGGCGAGCACGACGCAGATGCGCTTGGCCGCGGGCAGTTTCAGGCGGTTCTCGAAGCCGGGAACACCGACGCTGGCCGCGGCGCTGGTGAGCACCTCGGCGACGGAGCGGTCCCCGAAGGCCGGGGCTGCGGGCAGGCTCTGCGGGAGGGCCGGGGCTGCGGACGGGCTATGCGGGAGGGCCGGGGGCACGCGGACCGGTGTCATCTCAGCGCTGGTGGCCGCGGCTGGCGCGGTTTCCGAAGACGCCCATACGCGGGCGCGGCGGCAGTCCGGGGCCGGTGTGCGGCACCGGGGCTGCGGATCCGGTGTTGACGGCACGGAGGGCGCGGGCGAACAACTTGGCGTCCTGGACAGCCTGCAGTCCGTCGGCCTCGGCGCTGATCCGGATCACGATGTCCTCCTGCGCGATGGTGCCGCTGTAACCATGGTCGGCCTCGCACTGCGGGTCGCCGCAAGTGGCCGGGCCCATGTCAAGTCGCTGGCCGCCGGACCAGGCGATGGACAGGGTCAGCTCGCGGACCGGGTCCGACGACTTGTACTCCTGGGGCTGCGCGTACACGTAGCTGAGCACCACGGAGCGGATCTGTGTCACGGGCAAGGATTCCGTGGAGACCTGCGCGACGGTCTGCTCCCCCGCCTCATCAAGCTGCTGGTCGTCCACGTGGGTGATGACCAGCATGTCCTCGGTCAGGACCAGCACGGTGATGTGGCGGCGGACCTCGGCGCGCTCGAAGTGTGTCTCAAGGTGCACCAGGTGGGCCACGCAGTCGCGTCCGTCGAGGGCATCGGCGACGACGTCGGCCACGAGCCGGGGGTAGAAACCGGCCTGCTGGAGTGCACCTTCCAGGCTTTGACCCTGCGCACTGTGGTCATGCAGGCCGTGGTGGTGCGTGCCCGGGCGTCCGGAGACGGTCGCATGGGGCTTGGGTGTCGGAGACTGAAAGCTCATGGTCTCCATTTTCACAGATCGGCTGGGGACATGCTAACCGTTGCCGGCCGGGCCGTTCCCCGCCGCTGCCCTTGCAGCCCCGCCGCCCGCGCGCGATGTCAGCTGCGCATGGCCCGGCGGGCGCTGTCGGTGCGCTGGGCGGCGTTGGCGATCCGGACGTCGGCCGCGAGGATCGACGCCCCCTCCGGCCCGGCGAGCACGGGGTTGAAGTCGACGAGGGCGATTTCCGGATGGTTGTCCTTGAGCCTGGTCAGCCGGGCGGCAAGGTCCTCAAGGGCCCGGGCGTCCACCGCCGGCAATCCCTGGTAGCCGAAGAGCTTCCGCGAGGCCCGGGGGGCCCGGATGAAGTCATGCAGGTCCGAGCCGGACAGCGGCGGCACCCGGTGGGCCCAGTCGTCCAGCAGGTTGACCGCGTCACCGGCCAGGCCGAAGGACACCACCGGGCCCAGCAGCGGGTCCTCGATGGCGCGGAAGGTGCAGGCCTGCCCCACCGGCGCCATGGTCTGCACTTCCAGCGACGGCGAACCGTAGCGTTCCAGCGACTTGCGCATCTCCAGCAGATTCCGCCGCAGCGAGTCCGCATCCTGGATGTCCAGGCGCACCCCGCCGAGGTCCAGCCGGTGCCGCAGGGCAGGGTCGGTGGTCTTCAGCGCCACCGGCCAGCCGAGCCGGTCCGCGGCGGCGATGGCCTGTTCGGCGGTTTCAAAGCCGACGGACGGGACCACCCTGATGCCGTAACGGGCCAGCAGGCCTGCGGCCGTTTCTGCGTCCAGCCGGACCAGCTGCTCGCCGCCCACCGGATCCAGCAGCCGTTCCAGCTCATCGTGGGTGCCCTCCGGGTCGCAGCCCTCGGGCTCCACAAACAGGCCCTGGTCGCGGTCCAGCCACTGGGCGTAGCGGACCACGGACCCCAGGGCGGCCACCGCCGCACCGGGGTTGGAGTAACAGGGAACAACCGTCGATCCGGCCTCGTCGCCCACCATTCCTTCCACGTAGATGGACGGGTCCAGCAGACCGCTGAACGCAGCCACCACGGGTTTGCCGGCCGCTACGGAACATTCGGCGAGGACTCCGGCGATCTTTTCGACGGTGAGGCCGTGCGCCGGCAGCAGCGCGACCACCACGGCGTGGACAGTGTCCGCGGTGAGGACTTCCTGCAGGCTGTGCCGCAGCGCAGGCAGCGCCATGGACATCCCGGTGTCCAGGTCGACGTCGGTGACAATCCGCTCCACACCGAGTCCCTGCGCTGCCGCACTGTCCGCGACGACCTTGCCGAGTGCCTGGGAGTTGCTGAAGACGGCGATCCCCGGGCCCTTCGGCAGGGGCTGGCTGGAGACGATCTGGGCGACGTCCATGAGCTGTTCGATGGTTTCGACGCGGATCACCCCGGCCTGGCGCATCATCGCGTCGAGGGCCTCCGGCGGGGCCTGGGTGGTGCGGACGGCGTGGCCGGGGGGCAGTCCGAGGCCCATCGCGTCGGACTTCGCCACGATCACCGGTTTGGTCCGTGCCAGGCGCCGGGCCAGGCGGGAAAACTTGCGCGGGTTGCCGATCGATTCCAGGTACAGCCCGACGGCGGTCGTGTCGGCGTCGTCCTCCCAGAACTG
>DATITT010000134.1:0-4121 GCA_035467435.1 Arthrobacter sp.
GGTCGCTGCCGGATGACGTCCAGCCCCAGGCGATCGCCGGCAGCATCAGCGATTTCCCGATTGTGTTCCTCGCCGTCTCCTCGGACAAGCCGCTCAGCGAACTCAACGCCGATCTGGCCCGGCTCACAGTCCCGCGGCTGCAAAGGCTCGACGGCGTCCGCGGGGCCGAGGTGACCGGCGGTGCCACACAACACATCGGGATTCTCCCCCGCCCCGAGGCCATGGCGGCCTCCGGGGCAAGCATCCAGTCCATCAGCGAGGCACTGAAGAACAACGGGGCACTGGTTCCGGCCGGCACCATCGAGGAGCAGGGCAAGACGCTGTCGCTGCAGATCGGCAGCCCGGTCGATTCGATCGATGCCATCAAGGCACTGCCGCTGGGCGGCGCCAAGAACGCCGCGACCATCGGCAGCGTGGCGGACGTCAGCATCGCCGAGGACACCCACACCTCGATCACCCGGACCAACGGCGAGGAAACCCTGGCCCTGTCCGTCACCAAGAAGCCCGAAGGTGACACCGTGGGCACCTCCAACGCGGTGAAGGACTCCATCCCCGAACTGGAGGCCGAGCTCGGTTCCAATGCCCGGTTCACACCGATCTTCGACCAGGCGCCGTTCATCGAGAAGTCCATCAAGGACCTCACCACGGAGGGCCTGCTGGGGCTGGGCTTCGCCGTCGCGGTGATCCTGGTGTTCCTGATGTCCGTCCGCGCCACGCTGGTCACGGCAGTTTCCATCCCGCTGTCCCTGCTGATCACGTTCATCGGGCTGTCGGCTACCGGTTACTCACTGAACATCCTGACCCTGGGCGCACTCACCATCGCGATCGGCCGCGTGGTGGACGACTCGATTGTGGTGATCGAGAACATCAAGCGGCACCTGAGCTACGGCGAGGCGAAGATCACCGCGATCCAGACCTCCATCCGGGAAGTCGCCGGGGCCATCACGGCGTCGACCCTCACCACTGTGGCCGTCTTCCTGCCGATCGCCTTCGTGGCCGGCCTGGCCGGCGAGCTGTTCCGGCCGTTCGCGCTGACCGTCACCATCGCACTGCTGTCCTCGCTGCTGGTTTCCCTGACCATCGTGCCGGTGCTGGCGTATTGGTTCCTGCGGAACCCCGCCGACAAAGCGGGCACAGCCCGGGGAGCCACAGCCCAGGAATCCTCTGCCCGCGAGATCGCGGCGAAGGCCCACGAGGCGGAGCAGCGCACCGTCCTGCAGCGCGGCTACCTCCCGATCCTGACCAGGACCCAGAAGCACCCGGTGGTGACACTGATCGCGGCCGCGCTGGTCCTGGGCGGCACCGCCGCGATGACCCCGCTGCTGGCCACCGACCTGCTGGGCAACTCCGGCGAAAACAGCATGACCGTCCGGCAGGCGCTCCCCGCCGGCACCAGCCTGGCCGAAGCCAACGCCTCGGCCATCAAGGTCGAGGAAGTCCTGCGCGAGATCGACGGCGTCAAGGACGTCCAGGTCACCACCGGCAACGCCCAGACCGGCTTCTCCGCGCTGCTGTCGGCCGGGGCCTCGAACTCCAGCTTCACTGTGGTGACGGAGGAAAAGGCCGACCAGGGCACACTCAAGGACACCGTCCGCAGCGAACTTGCCAGGATCCCCGATTCCGGCAAGATCACCGTGGGCTCGCAGCAGGGCGGCTTCGGCACCTCCTCGACCGTGGACATCACCCTCAAAGCTGCCACCACGGCCGACCTCCGGACCGCGAGCGACGCCATGGTCCAGGCCATGGACGGCGTCCCCGGCTCCTCAGAGGTGGCCACCAACCTGGCCGCCAGCCAGCCGGTGGTGCAGGTCAAGGTGGACCGGGCGAAAGCCGTCGCCGCAGGCCTGAGCGAGGAACAGGTGGCCGGCGTGCTCGCCTCCACCATCAGCCCCATCCCGGCCGGAACTGTGCGGATCGACACCAACGACTACCCGGTCCGCATCGGCGAAGGCACCCGCTTCACCAGCATCGACGCCGTCCGGCAGACCCCGCTGCCGACGGCGGCCGGCCCCGTGCCGCTGGCCAGCATCGCCTCCGTGGAGCAGGTCGACGTCCCCGTCTCCATCACCGCCAGCAACGGCCAGCGGACCGCCCGCGTGTCCATCACGCCGTCGGGCGCCAACCTCGGCGCGCTGAGCACCGAAGTGCAGGCCCGGCTGGACACCGTCCAACTGCCACCGGGCGTCACGGCAGAGATCGGTGGCGCCACGACCCAGCAGGCCGAGTCCTTCAGCCAGCTCGGCCTCGCCCTGCTCGCCGCCATCGCGATTGTCTACGTGATCATGGTGGCCGCGTTCAAGTCGCTGATCCAGCCGCTGATCCTGCTCGTCTCGGTGCCGTTCGCGGCCACCGGCGCCATCGGGCTGCTGCTCATCACCGGCGTGCCGCTGGGCCTGCCCTCACTGATTGGCATGCTGATGCTGGTGGGCATCGTGGTGACGAACGCGATTGTGCTGATCGACCTCATCAACCAGTACCGTGAGCCACGGAACGGCGAACCCGGGATGAGCGTGGCGGACGCGATCACACACGGCGCCCGCCAGCGCCTCCGGCCGATCCTGATGACGGCGCTGGCCACCGTCTTCGCGCTGACGCCGATGGCCCTGGGCCTGACCGGCGGCGGCGGCTTCATCTCGCAGCCGCTCGCCATCGTGGTGATCGGCGGCCTCATCTCCTCCACCGCACTCACCCTGGTCCTGGTGCCCGTGCTCTACCGCCTCGTGGAGGGGCGGCGCGAGCAGAAGGCCCTGGCCCAGGCCGGGCAGGGTCCCGGTTCCGGTGCGGGTGACGGCGCCGGTTCCGCCGGGGACCGTCCCCGAGGCCGACGGGCTGCCCCCGGTGCCGCCCCCGGTGCCGCCCCCGACCTGGCCGCCAGCGAGCCGCAGGAGGCCGCACGATGAGCATGAACGCAAGCACGAACATCAGCACCACGAATTCCCAGACGGATGCGCCTGCTCGCGCCGCCGCATCCGTCACCACCCGCTCGGGGCTGAGCTTCGTGGGCGTGCTGCGCTCCGAGTGGATCAAGCTGTGGAGCCTGCGATCGACCATCTGGTCGTTCGCGCTCGTGGTCGTCGTGTCGGTGGGCATGGCGCTGCTGGTGTCACTGGCCACCCAGCTGGACCAGTCCGGCGCGGCGATCGCTCCGGGAGACCAGGTGCGGTCCGTCGTGACCGCGGCGACGGTCGGCATCTTCTTCGGGCAGATGATCGTGGCCGTGCTCGGGGTCATGTCCGTGACGGGCGAATACTCCACGGGCATGATCAAGTCCAGCCTGGCCGCCGTGCCCAAGCGGCTGCCGATGCTGGCGGCCAAGGCCATCGTGGTGTTCGTCGCGACCTACCTCGTGGGCCTCGGCAGCATCCTCGGCTCCTACCTGGTGGCCTCGCCGATCCTCGCCCAGCGCGACATCGGCGCCAGCCTCGCCGAGCCCGAACTGCTGCGCGGGCTTTTCGCCGGGCCGCTGTTCCTGGCTTTGATCGCCGTCTTCGCGCTCGGACTGGGCACCATCTTCCGCAGCACCGCCGGCGGAATCGCCACGGCCCTCGGAATCCTGCTGGTGCTCCCGATCGTGCTGGCCCTGATCCCGGCCGAGTGGGCGGTCACCGCCACCCCGTACCTGATCGGCAATGCCGGCCCGGAGATCGTCTCCCCGTCGGGGTTCAGCGCGATCGAGGAGGGCTGGCAGAACCTGCTCATCGTGATCGGCTGGGTCGCGGTCAGCACCGTCATCGGCGCGGTGCTGCTGAAGCGCCGCGACGCGTAGGACGCTTGCAGCGCTTGGCGCCAGACGGATGCCCGGCGCGAGCCGTTCGGTAGAGTCACCCTCATGACCCTGCCCGCTTCGGCCTCGGACCCCTCTGCCCTGGACGCCACGGCCCCGGACGCCTCGGCCTCGGACCCCTCTGCCCTGGCCGGGGCTGCCCCGGTCGGCTCGATGCTCGTGGCGGCCGGAACCGTGATCGCACCCGGTGCGGTTCACGTGCCGGGGTGGGTGGACATCCGTTCGGGGTGGATCGTGGCCTGCGGTGCGGGGGAGCCGCCGCGCGAACCCGACCACAGCTTCGCGCACAGCACGCTGGCCCCGGGGTATGTCGATGTGCACGCGCACGGGGGCGGCG
>DATITT010000135.1:0-3882 GCA_035467435.1 Arthrobacter sp.
TGCGCCGCCGCCGCCACCTGATCCTGCAGGGCCGCGAGGTCAAGGCAATCGAGGATGACGTCCTCGACGCCGACCTGCTCGCCGACAACGAGTCCCTCCAGGGCGAGGGTGCCCTGCTGGCGGCCCTCAATTCCAAGCGGACCGGACGCATGTCGGACATCGTCGGGACCATCCAGTCCGAGCAGGACCGGATCATCCGTTCGTCGATCTCCGGCGCCCTCGTGGTCCAGGGCGGTCCCGGAACCGGCAAGACCGCCGTGGCGCTGCACCGCGCCGCCTACCTGCTCTACACCCACCGTGACCGGCTCAAGACCGCCGGCGTCCTGCTGGTGGGCCCGTCGTCGTCGTTCATGAAGTACATCGAGCGCGTGCTGCCGTCGCTCGGCGAAACCGGCGTTGTGATGGCGAGCGTAGGCCGCCTGATGCCCGGCATCCACGCCGTCGCCGAGCCCGAAGCCGAGGTCGCGGCCATCAAAGGCCGGCTCGACATGGCCGAGGTCGTGGCGAACGCCGTCGCCAACCGGCAGCGCATTCCGGCGGAAAACCGCGTCCTCGAAGTCGACGGGCGCAAACTCCTGCTGACTCCCCGGCAGGTCCGCCGCGCCAGGGACAGGGCCCGCTCGACCGGCAAGCCGCACAACGAGGCCCGGGTCTCGTTCGTCAAGATCCTGTTGCGCGAACTGACCGAGCAGATGACGGAACTTGTGGAAGCCGGCAGCATCGGCAACAACGCCGACCGCTCCTATCTCGCCGAGGACGTCCGCTCCGCGCGGGACGTGCGGATCGCCCTGAACCTGTGCTGGATGCCGATGACACCGGAGAAGCTCATCGGTGAACTCCTCAGCAGGCCGGCGATCCTGGCAGCCTGCACCCCCCACCTCACCCCGGCCGAGCGTGAACTGCTGCTCCGGCCCGCCGACGCCCCGTGGACCGAAGCGGATGTCCCGCTCCTGGACGAGGCCGCCGAACTCCTCGGCGAACTCGACGCCGCCGCGGGCAGGGGACTGGCCCAGCAGGAGCACGACCGCGCCCGTGACCTGGCCAATGCCAAGCAGACGCTGGTCAACATGGAAACGGCCGGCGTGGATGTCCTGATCTCCGCGGAAGAGCTCGTGGACCAGAACCAGGAACGCGAAGCCCGGCTGACCGCCGCCGAGCGCGCCACGACAGACCGCAGCTGGGCGTTCGGGCACATTGTGGTGGACGAGGCCCAGGAGCTTTCGCCGATGCAGTGGCGCCTGCTGGTCCGCCGCTGCCCGCTGAAGTCCTTCACCATCGTGGGCGATATTGCCCAGACAAGCTCCGTGGCCGGCGCCAATTCCTGGCACAGCGCCCTCGCGCCCATGTTCGGCGACCGCTGGCAGCTCGAGGAACTCACGGTCAACTACCGCACGCCGTCGCAGATCGCCGAAGCGGCTGCCCGGATGGCCAACGCGGCGGGGCTCGTGGTGTCCGCACCGAAGGCGGTCCGGGAGGGCCTCTGGTCGCCGGTGATCGACCGTGTCGGGCGCGGCGAGATCATCAGCAGGCTCGTGGAAGTCCTGCCGGAGGAGCTGGGTGCGCTCGAAGGCGGCCTGCTCGCCGTCATCGCCGACGGCGAGCTCCTCCCCGAAGCGACCGCCGCGCTGCGCGCGGTCTACGGCCGCCGCGTCGGCACGGATGCCGGCAGCTATGTGCAGGACATCGTGGTGATCAGCCCCCGTGAGGCCAAGGGCCTGGAGTTCGACGGCGTCGTGGTGCTGGAGCCCTCTGCCATGCTCAACCATGAGCACGGCCGTGTCGGCGACCTGTATGTGGCCATGACCCGGCCCACCCAGCGGCTGCGGCTCATCGCCTCCGCCGGTGTGCCGGCCGGCATCGAAGACGGAGTCCTGCCGTCGGGCGCCCCGGTCGATTGACGGTCACAAGCGCTGACGGAGCCCTGATCCTGCTACCTTAGATTCCGTGTCCCAGCTAAATGATCTACGTTCCCAGCAGAATGACCCCAGCTTCGCCAACGTCTGGCAGGAGCTGAAATGGCGGGGCCTGGTCCACGTCTCAACGGATGAGGCGGAGCTGGAGAAGCTCCTTGCCGGCGATCCCGCAACCTATTACTGCGGCTTCGATCCCACCGCCCCCAGCCTGCACCTGGGCAACCTGGTCCAGCTGCTGCTGATGCGCCGGATCCAGTTGGCCGGCCACAAGCCCCTCGGGCTGGTCGGCGGCTCCACCGGCCTGATCGGAGATCCGCGGCAGACCGCCGAACGCGTGCTCAACACGCCCGAGACGGTCGCCGAATGGGTCGGGAAACTGCAGGACCAGGTCCAGCGTTTCCTCAGCTTCGAGGGCGACAACGCGGCCAGAATGGTCAACAACCTGGACTGGACCGCGCCGCTGAGTGCCATCGATTTCCTCCGCGGCATCGGCAAACACTTCCGGGTCGGCACGATGATCAAGAAGGACATTGTCGCCAACCGCCTGAACTCCGACGAGGGGATCAGCTACACGGAGTTCAGCTACCAGATCCTTCAGGGCATGGACTACCTGCAGCTGTTCCGCGACTATGGCTGTGTCCTGCAGACCGGCGGTTCGGACCAGTGGGGCAATCTCACGAGTGGCACCGATCTCATCCGCAAGGTCGAGGGCAAACACGTCCACGCGCTGGGTACCCCTCTCATCACGAATGCCGACGGAACGAAGTTCGGCAAGAGCGAGGGCAACGCCATCTGGCTTGATCCGGAGATGTGCAGCCCGTACGCCTTCTACCAGTTCTGGCTCAACACGGCGGACAGCGACGTGGCGGCACGCCTGAAGGTGTTTACCTTCCTGGGCCGTGCTGAGATCGAGGCGCTGGAAACCGCGGTTGCCGAGCGGCCCTTCGCCCGCGAAGGACAGCGGAAGCTCGCCTACGAGGTAACCTCCCTCGTCCACGGGGTGGACGCCACGGAGAAGGTCATCGCAGCCTCTGCTGCCTTGTTCGGCAACGGTGACCTCAGCGTCCTGGACGAGGCCACGCTCAAGGCAGCCACGTCCGAACTGCCGTCGGCAACCGTCGATGCCGGCGGCCTGGGCATTATCGAACTGCTGGTCGCCACAGGCCTGTCGGAGAGCAAGTCCGCCGCCCGCCGCACCGTGGGTGAGGGCGGGGCCTACGTCAACAACGCCAAGGTCGCGGATCCGGACGCTGTTATCGAGCCCGGCCAGCTGCTGCACGGACGCTACCTGCTGCTGCGCCGGGGCAAAAAGAACCTCGCAACCGTGGAAGTCTCCGCGGCCTAGGGCAGCTCCACGTGTAACCTGCACGCTTCTGCCCGGCCCAGTTGCAAGGTCGGGCAGGAGCGTGTATTGTTTCTTTAGTCGCCACCACAGAGTGGCGGCCAACCCCAACAAAAATAGAGAAGCAATTCTTCTAGCACTTTCTGCTCCCCTGGAGCAGGCGGCGCAGGAATGAAAAAATTGCTTCACATTTTGCTGGGCGCATTCGCTCCACCGGGTGAATTTTGGATGAAGATCCGGATTTGCAAAGTGGATATGAATGAAATAAGCTAAATATCGCAGCGAAGAAAAAGCGAAACAAAAGAATTCAATTGTATTGGATTGTTTCGAATTAGTACTTCGAAATGTGTCTGTTGTTTGAGAACTCAATAGTGTGCCAAGTTTGTTGATACCAATTTATTGTATTGAATTGGTTGAATTGACCGGGCTCCGCCACCCCGTGGTGTGGTCTGGTTTTTACAGCTGGTTTCAAATTTTGTGCAGTCGATACGTCCCGTTTTCCCGGGGGTGTTGGTTGTGTCTGTTTTACTTCAACGGAGAGTTTGATCCTGGCTCAGGATGAACGCTGGCGGCGTGCTTAACACATGCAAGTCGAACGATGATCCCAGCTTGCTGGGGGATTAGTGG
>DATITT010000136.1:0-1855 GCA_035467435.1 Arthrobacter sp.
CGCTCTACCGCCTGGTTGACGGCCTCGGCAGCCCGTTCCTGGTCCTGGCCGGATTCGAACCGGACCTGCAATGGGAGCGGTTCGCGCGCGCCGTCGTGGGCATCGTTGAGGAACTGGACGTCAACCTCGTCACCTGGATCCATTCCATTCCCATGCCGGTGCCGCATACCCGGCCCGTCGGAGTGACGGTGCACGGCAACCGCCCGGATCTCATCGAGGGCATCTCGGTGTGGAAGCCCACCGTCGAGGTGCCTGCCGCCGTCGGCCACATCCTGGAACTGCGGCTGACCGAGGCCGGCCGCAACGTCGCCGGCTATGTGATGCATGTGCCGCACTACCTTGCCGAAGCCGAGTACCCGACGGCCGCCGTCGCCGGACTCGAACACCTCGGGGCGGCCACCTCGCTCATGCTGCCCGCCGACCGGCTCCGCGAGGCGGGCCGGGACGTCGGGCGCCAGATCGCCGAGCAGATTGACGCTTCGGAGGAAGTGCAGCAGGTGGTCTCCCGGCTGGAAACCCGTTATGACGAGAACGCCGAAGGTACCGTCCGCCGGTCCCTGCTCGCGGACGAGAACGATCAGCTGCCCAACGCCGATGATCTCGGGGCCGCCGTCGAGGCCTACCTGGCCCGTAAGGAACCCGGCGAATAAGTACTATTTCTCTGCCCGCTGGGCATAATGGGGGAGTGACTTCACCCCGCGCCTGGCTGATCTGGATCGTCGGGGTCTTCGCGTACCTCGTGGCGGTCAGCCAGCGCACCTCGTTCGGCGTGGTGGGGCTGGAGGCCACGGAACGCTTCCAGGCCAGTGCGGCCGAAATCTCCTTCTTCACCGTGCTGCAGCTGCTCGTCTACGCCGCCCTGCAGATTCCGGTCGGTATCCTGGTGGACCGCTTCGGCTCCCGGGCCATGATCGCCGGCGGCGCCCTCCTGATGGGTCTGGGGCAGCTCCAGCTGGCGTTTGCCGAGAACATCCCCGGGGGCGTGCTGGGCCGGGTCCTCGTGGGCGCCGGCGACGCGATGACCTTTATCGCCGTGATCCGGCTGATCCCGATCTGGTTCGCCCCCGCCCGCGTCCCGCTGCTCACCCAGCTGACCGGAATGTCCGGCCAGCTCGGCCAGCTCTTCAGCGTGGTGCCGTTCGCCATGATCCTGCACCTCGCCGGCTGGACACCCGCGTTCCTGACGCTGACGGCCATGTCTGTCCTGGCCGTGGTGCTCGTGCTGGTCCTGCTCCAGGACCGGCCGCCCGGACATCCGGCACCGGAACCGTCACAGGGCCTGCGCGCCACCGGTGTCTCCATCTCCCACGCCTGGCGGCAGCCCGGCACCCGGCTGGGGCTCTGGAGCCACTTCACGGTCCAGTTCAGCGGCACAGTCTTCGCGATGACCTGGGGCTACCCCTTCCTGATTTCCGCCCAGGGCCTGGAAACGCCGGCCGTTTCGGCGCTGATGACTCTTTATGTGGCCGCGGCCATCGCCGCCGGGCCGCTGATGGGCAGCTTCGTGGCCCGGCACCCGCTGCGGCGGTCCACCATGGTGCTGCTGATTTCCGCCGCCACTGCCGCAGCGTGGGCCGCCGTGCTGCTCATCCCGGGACGCTCCCCGTTGTGGCTGCTGGCCGGGCTGGTAGTGGTGCTCGCCATCGGCGGCCCGGGTTCCATGATCGGCTTCGACTTTGCCCGCACCTTTAACCCCGCCCACCGGATCGGCACCGCGACCGGGATTGTGAACGTGGGCGGCTTTATCGCCTCCCTCATCGCCATCTACCTGATCGGCTTGGTCCTGGATGTGCTGTACGCCACCGGCTTCTCGCAGGGCGAGCTGTATGGGCTCGATCCGTTCCGGATCGCCCTG
>DATITT010000137.1:0-2680 GCA_035467435.1 Arthrobacter sp.
ATGCCGCCCAGCGCGGCCGCCTGTTCGGCACGGACGGCCGGGTCGTAGCTGAAACCGGTGGCCAGGATCTGCCCGGTGCGCCCCGTGACCGGCCCGGTCAGCTGCGTCAGCCGGCCGTTTTCCTCAAGCCAGGCGCCCTGCCCGCGGAGCGCGTAGTACCGCCGGCCCAGCGCCGGGGCGTTGACGACGCCGGCCAGCCAGACGCCGTCGGGGTCGGCCACGGCCACGGAGGTGCCGTAGTAGACGATGTTGCGGATGAAGTTGGTGGTCCCGTCGAGCGGGTCGATGGACCAGCGGTAGCCGCTGGGCGACGCCGGAAGGACGGTGCCGCCCTCCTCACCGGTGATGATGTCGAACGGCCTCGCCGCGGTGATGACGTCCCGGACGGCAGTTTCCGCGGCGAGATCGAAGGCGGTCACCCAGTCCCCGGAATCGCCCTTGTTGCTGACGTCCAGCTCGGCGGCGTTCCGGCCGGCCAGGACCGCAGCCCCGGCAGCTGCCGCCTGCTGCGCGAGTTCCAGCAGCGCTGCCGGCAGGGAACCGGCGGTCAGGTCAGGGGCGTCAGCGCTCATTCGGTCACAACTTCCTGGTGGTCCTCTTCGGCATCTTCACGGGCGCCGTCGCCGGCGTCGTCGTCCCCGGCGGCTCCGGGTTCCTCGGAACTTCCCGCCGAAGGACCGGCGGCACGGTCGGCCGGGCCGTTGGCCAGCAGCGCGCGGAAGCCGTCCTCGTCCAGGACCGGCACGCCGAGCTGTTCGGCCTTGTCCAGCTTGGTGCCCGCATTCTCGCCGGCCACGACGTAGTCCGTCTTCTTCGAGACCGAGCCGGATGCCTTGCCGCCGCGGATCAGGATGGCTTCCTTCGCCTCGTCCCGGCTGAAGCCTTCCAGGCTGCCGGTCACCACGATGGTCAGTCCTTCCAGGGTCCGGGGCATGGATTCGTCGCGGTCGTCCTCCATCCGGACGCCGTCGGCCGCCCAGGTGTCGACGATCTCACGGTGCCAGTCCTCGGTGAACCATTCGGTCAGGGCCGCCGCGATCACGGGCCCGACGCCGTCGACGTGGGCGAGCTCCTCCTCGGAGGCCTGCCGGATGGCGTCCATGCTGCCGAACGCGGTCGCGAGGGCGCGGGAGGCCCGCGGGCCGACGTGCCGGATGGACAGCGCCACGAGGACCCGCCAGAGCGGCTGGGTCTTGGCCTTCTCCAGTTCGCGGAACAGCTTCTCCGTGGTGGCCGTGGGTTTGGACGGGGTCTTGGCGGTGCCCTTGCTGAAGAAGTACGGCACCAGCTCGAGCTCTCCGGTGGCCACGCCCTTGGACCGCTTTTCCCGCCGGATGCGGACATCGGCGAGGTCCGCGGGGGTCAGCCGGAACAGGTTCGCCTCGGTGGTCAGCGGCGGGGTTTCCGGCTCGGCCGGCTGGGTCAGGGCGATGGCGGCTTCCCAGCCGAGGGCCTCGATGTCGAAGGCGCCGCGGCCGGCGAGGTGGAACACACGTTCACGCAGTTGCGCCGGGCAGGAGCGGGAGTTGGGGCAGCGGATGTCCACGTCCCCCTCCTTGGCCGGCGCCAGCGGGGTGCCGCAGGCCGGGCATTCGGTGGGCATCACAAAGTCGCGGACCGGCGGATCCTGCTGCCCGCGCAGGGCCAGGACCGGCCCGACGATTTCCGGGATGACGTCCCCGGCCTTGCGCAGCACCACGATGTCGCCGATCTTGACGCCCTTGGCCTTGACGACCTCCTGGTTGTGCAGGGTCGCCATCTCCACGGTGGAGCCGGCAACCTTGACCGGTTCCATCACGCCGTACGGGGTGACGCGGCCGGTGCGGCCGACATTGACTGCGATGTCCAGCAGCTTGGTGTGGACTTCCTCGGGCGGGTACTTGTAGGCGACGGCCCAGCGCGGAACCCGGGAGGTGTAGCCGAGGGCCCGCTGTGTGGCGAAGTCGTCGACCTTGATGACGATGCCGTCGATTTCGTGGGCGAGGCTGTGCCGTTTGTCGCCGTAGCGGGTAATGAAGGCCATTACGTCCTTGAGCCCGGGGAGGACCTCGAAGTACGGGCTGGTGGGCAGCCCCCACTCGGCGAGCTGGCGGTAGGTGTCCGACTGGCTGGCCGTATGGAGTCCTTCGCGGGCGCCGATGCCGTGCACGTACATCCGGAGCGGCCGCTTGGCGGTTTCCGCCGGGTCCTTCTGGCGCAGCGAGCCGGCAGCGGCGTTGCGGGGGTTGGCCAGCGGCGCCTTGCCGGCCTCGATCAGCGCGTCGTTGAATTCGGCGAAGGCCTGGGACGGGATGAAGACCTCGCCCCGGACCTCCATCTCGGCCGGAAATCCCCCGCCGCTGAGCTGCTGCGGGATTTCCTTGATGGTGAGGACGTTGTGGGTGATGTCCTCCCCTGTGGTGCCGTCGCCGCGGGTGGCGGCCCGGACCAGCACGCCGTCGCGGTAGAGCAGGTTGACGGCGAGGCCGTCGATCTTGAGTTCGCTGAGCCAGGCCGGCGTCCCGTTGCCGAGTTTGGTGATGTTCGCTTCGGCTTTGGTGATCCACGCCTCCAGTTCCTCGAGGGAAAAGACGTCCTCCAGGCTGTACATACGCTGCAGGTGTTCGACGGCGGCAAAGGCGGCGGACACCTCGCCGCCCACCTCCTGGGTCGGGGAATCGTTGGCCACGAGTTCCGGGTG
>DATITT010000138.1:0-13880 GCA_035467435.1 Arthrobacter sp.
GGGCCGTACAGCACCAGCTGGCGGTTCTCCTCCAGCAGTTCGGCGATCTCCTGCAGGGGCTCCAGGTCCATGTGCAGCGACGCGGCGAACTCAGCCGTCCAGGGCCGAAGCCTTGCCCAGCAGCCCGCCCCCAAGACCAACCATGCCGCGCCCTCAATCTCCTTGCAGATGCCGAGGACGCGGTGCATGGCAGGCTTTGTGGCTGGGGTCGCGCGTCCAATTTTCAGACTTCAGTTGGACGCCCGCATCGCGGGGGCGCCCCAAAGTTACTGATCGGTAGTCCGGCGCGGAGGCGGGACTCGCGCTACTTGGCCGCCGGGCCGCGCTTGACGCCAAAAGTGAAATAGCTGCCCGGGCCGACGAAGTTGACCAGCGTCGCCAGCCGCCACAACGTCTTGCTGCCGCGGATCTGCTCCGCCGGCCGGTGTGAAATATCCCGCTGCGCGGCGATCAGGAGCGAGAGCTGGACGACGGCGGCGGTGATGGTGCCGAACTTCGCCATCGGCGAGAGTTCCTTCCAGGTCTTCTTCCGCGCGTTCTTCTTGCGCTTGTTTGCCATCATCTTTTTGTTCACCATGATCTGTGCTCCTTGGTCTCGGGGCTGACTGCCCGCGGGTTGTTCATTCTAGGGACGATGGGTGGGCCGAGGTAGGGGCTATCGGACCGGTTTTGCTCAGCCCGCCGGAATTGGCGTGAACCGGGCGAGCTTGTCCTTCTGGTCCGGGGTCAGCCGCAGCACCCGCCCGGTGGATTCCTCCACAAAGGCCAGGTGGCTGGTGGCCTTGACACAGTCCTCGCGGGTCACCGGATCCTGGACGAGGTAGTGGATGTCGAAGCTGGCGCCCTTGACCGCGCCGATCCACAGCTGCACCAGGGCCGGCACGTTGCGGTATTCGAGCGTGCGGACGTAGCGGATCTTGTGTTCCACGACCAGCGCCAGTGTCCCCTCCGGGACCTCGCTGAAGAGCGGTACGGGAGGCTCAATCCCGGGGAGACCGGGACCGCGCGGCGGCCCGAAGGCCGCGATGCGCGCCTCCTCCAGGATCCGGACGATCTGGACGTTGTTGATGTGGCCGTAGGCGTCCATGTCGCCCCAGCGCATCGGGATCTGCACCTCGATGCGCCGGGACTCTGCGGACTCTGCGGACCGGCCGGCGGCGCTCAACTGCGCACCGCCGTCGCGTCGTTTTCGAGGACTTGCTCTGCGTCTTCGCCGGCGAACTGGGACATGTACAGGCGGTAGTAGGCCCCCTTAAGTTCCAGCAGCGCGGCGTGGGCGCCCTGCTCCACGATCCGGCCGGCCTCCATCACCAGGATGGTGTCGGCGTCGCGGATGGTGGAGAGTCGGTGGGCAATCACGAAGCTCGTGCGGTCGGTGCGCAGGGCGGCCATCGCCTTCTGGACGAGTACTTCGGTGCGGGTGTCCACCGAACTGGTGGCCTCGTCCAGGATCAGCAGCGAGGGGTTCGCCACGAAGGCCCGGGCGATGGTGATCAGCTGCTTCTCGCCGGCGCTGACGTTGTTGCCTTCCTCGTCGATGATGGTGTTGTAGCCGTCCGGGAGGGCGCGGACGAAGCGGTCCACGAAGGTGGCCTTTGCCGCCTCCATCACCTGGTCCTCGGTGGCGTCCAGCTTGCCGTAGCGGATGTTGTCGTAGATGGTCCCGCCGAAGAGCCACGCGTCCTGCAGCACCATGCCCACCTTCGCCCGCAGTTCCGCACGGCTCAAGTGGGTGATGTCGACGCCGTCCAGGGTGATGCTGCCGCCCTGGAGCTCGTAGAAGCGCATCACGAGGTTCACCAGGGTGGTCTTGCCGGCACCGGTGGGGCCGACGATCGCCACGGTGTGCCCGGGCTCCGCGGTGAAGGACAGGTCCTCGATCAGCGGCTTGTCCGGGGTGTAGCTGAAGGTGACGTTCCGGAACTCGACGTGCCCGTCGGTCTTGGCCGGCAGCTGCTCCGTGGCGGTCTCGGCGTCCTGTTCCTCGGCGTCGAGGAATTCAAAGACCCGCTCCGCGGAGGCGACGCCGGACTGCAGCATGTTCGCCATGCCCGCCATCTGGCCCAGCGGCTGGGTGAACTCGCGCGAGTACTGGATGAACGCGGTGGCGTCGCCCAGGCTCATCCCGCCGGAGGCCACCCGCAGCCCGCCGACGACGGCGATGCCCACGTAGCTGAGGTAGGACACGAACGTCATGACCGGCATGATCATTCCGGACACGAACTGCGCCCCGAAGCTGGCCTTGTAGAGGGCCTCGTTCCGTTCGTCGAAGCGGTCCAGCATGTCGGCGTCACGGCCGAAGACCCGCACGAGGTCGTGACCGGAGAACGATTCCTCGATCTGGCCGTTGAGCTCGCCGGTGTTCTTCCACTGGGCGGCGAAGAGCTTCTGGCTGCGCGAGCCGATGATGCCGGCGGCCACCGCCGAGAGCGGCAGCGCAACGAGGGCTATGAGGGCCAGCTGCCAGGACACGATGAACATCATAATCACGATGCCGATCACCGTCAGCGCCGAGTTCACGAGCTGCGCGAAGGCCTGCTGCAGCGCCTGCTGGACATTGTCCACGTCGTTTGTGACCCGGGAGAGGATGTCGCCGCGCTGGCGGGTATCGAAGTAGTTCAGCGGAAGCCGGTTCAGTTTCTTCTCGGTGTCGTCGCGCAGCTGGCGGACCACCCGCATGACCAGGATGTTCAGGACGTAGCCCTGCAGCCAGAGGAAGATGTTGGCGACGAAGTACATCACCAGCACCACGCTGATCAGGAAGGCGAGCTGCTGGAAGTCGATACCGGCGCCGGGGATGACGTCCATCTTGGAGAGCATGTCCGCGAAGTTGTCCTGGCCCTGGGCGCGCAGGCCCTCGACGAACTCCTCCTTGGTGCCGCCGGCCGGCAGCTGCTTGCCCACGACGCCGCTGAAGATCACGTCCATCGCCTGACCGAGGATCCGGGGGGCCACCACGTTGAGGACGACGGCGACCGTCACCATCGCGAGCACGGCGATGATGCCGGCCCGTTCGGGCTTCAGCAGGCCCATCAGCCGCTTCGCGGAGGGCCAGAAGTGCTGGGCTTTCTTTGCGGGCAAGTCGCCGAACATGCCGCCGTCGGCTTCGCCGGGCGTGTATTCCTCCTCGTAGAAATCGTCGTCCGGCTCGGTGGCGGCGGGCTCGCTGGCCGGCCCGGTGGCGGAGGGCCCTGCTGTGGCAGATGGTTCCGTGCCGGAGGGTGGGAGCTCGGTCTTCTCGTTGGTGCTCATGCCACGGCCTCCGCGGTCAGCTGGGATTCGACAATTTCCTGATAGGTACTGGAGCTCTTCAGCAGTTCCTCGTGTGTGCCGCGGTCCACGATCCGCCCGTTGTCGAGCACCAGGATCTGGTCGGCGTCGGCGATGGTGGAGACGCGCTGCCCGACGATGATGACGGTGGCGTCAGCGGTTTTCGCTTTGAGGGCGCGGCGGAGCCGTGCGTCAGTGGCGACGTCGAGGGCGGAGAAGGAGTCGTCGAAGAGGAACACCTTGGGCTCGGTGACGAGGGCCCGGGCGATGCAGAGGCGCTGGCGCTGGCCGCCCGAAACGTTGGTGCCGCCCTGCGAGATCCGCGAGCCGAGCCCGTTCTTTTTCTCGCGCACGAAGTCCGCTGCCTGGGCCACGGTCAGCGCGTCCCAGAGCTGTTCGTCGGTGGCTTCCGTCTTGCCGAAGCGCAGGTTGTGCTCGATGGTTCCGGAGAACAGGTAGGGCCGCTGCGGAACCATGGCGACGCGCTGCGTGATCTCCGAGCGGTCCAGCCGGGTGACGGGGACGCCGTCGAGCAGCACCTCCCCCGAGGCGGCGTCGTACAGGCGGGGCAGCAGGGCGAGCAGGCTGGTCTTGCCGGCTCCCGTGGAGCCGATGATGGCCACCGTCTGGCCGGGTTCGGCGGTGAAGCTGATGTCGCTCAGGACGGGCGCTTCCGCGCCGGGGTAGGCGAAGGACACGTTCCGGAACTCGACGCGGCCGGCCTTTTCGACCGGTGCCACCGGGGTCAGCGTCTCGTGGATGGAGGGTTCGACGTCGAGCACTTCGCCGATGCGGTCCGCGCAGACCGAGGCGCGCGGAATCATCATGGCCATGAAGGTGCCCATCATGACGGCCATCAGGATCTGCAGCAGGTACTGCAGGAAGGCTGTCAGGGCGCCGACCTGCATCTCGCCGGCTTCGACCCGCTGGCCGCCGAACCACAGCACCGCGGCGGTGGAGACGTGCAGGATCATGCCGATGGCGGGGAACATCAGGACAAACAGGGCACCGATTTTCAGTGAGACGTCGGTGAGTTCCTTGTTCGCGGCACCGAAGCGCTCGGCTTCGTGGGGTTCGCGGACGAAGGCCCGGACCACGCGGATGCCGATGATCTGCTCGCGGAGGATGCCGTTGAGCCGGTCGATCTTCTTCTGCATGGACCGGAAGAGCGGCATCAGGCGGACCACCAGGTAGCCCACCACCACTACGAGCACCGGAACGGAAACCCAGACCAGCCAGGACAGGTTGAGGTCCTCGCGGAGGGCCATGAAGATGCCGCCGATGCACATGATGGGCGTGGCCACCATGAAGTTCAGCCCCATCAGCATCAGCATCTGCACCTGCTGGACATCGTTGGTGCCGCGGGTGATCAGGGTGGGGGCGCCGAAGACGTTGACGTCCTTGGCGGAGAAACTCGTGACCTGGCGGAAGACCCCGCGGCGCAGGTCGCGGCCGAATGCCATGGCCGCCTTGGACCCGAAATAGACCCCGGCGATCGCGGTGGCGACCTGGATCAGGGCGACGACGAGCATCACCCCGCCGGTCCGCCAGATGTAGTCCGTGTCGCCGCGGGAGACGCCCTCGTCAATGATCTGGGCGTTCAGGCTGGGAAGATACAGCGCGGCGATGGTGGAGGCGAGCTGGAAGAAAATGACTGCCCAGATGTATGGCAGATACGGCTTCGAATAGCGCCGTATGAGAGTGACAAGCATGCCCACGAGTCCTTAGGAATTTCCGAAAAATGAGGCTGGAGAAGAGTCTGGCGGGGGAACATCAACCGGATGCCCCTTTTCTAGCAGAGGGGGCCGACAGCCATGGCCCACCCAACTCTACGAAACGACCGGCCTGCGCGGAACATCGAACGCTGAAAATCATCCATACGGCGTACTTTGTGGAATCTTTCCGCTGGCGGAGCCGCTGCCGCCGTCGTCCTTGGCGGCGGGGGTGACGATGTCCACGGTGCGCCGCAGCGGCTCTTCCTTGATGAAGAGGATTGCAACCAGGGCGACCAGGCCGACGATCGCGGAGACCATAAAGATCTGCGCCGTTGCGTCACCGTAGGCTGCCCGCATGATCTCGCGGACGGGCTCCGGCATGTCGTTGAGGTCCATGCTGGTGCCGGCTCCGCCGCTGGCGGGAATCCCCGCGGCGGCCAGGCCCTCGGTGGCGAGTTCCTTGACCCGGTTGGCCATGATGGCGCCCAGGACGGAGACGCCGACGGCGCCGCCGACCGACCGGAAGAAGGCGACCGAGGCGCTGGCGGTTCCGATGTCGCCGGCCCGGACGGTGTTCTGCACCGCCAGGACGAGGTTCTGCATCAGCAGGCCCAGGCCAAGGCCAAGGATCGCGGTGTAGAGGCCGGTCAGCCAAAGTTCCGTGGTGTGGTCGATGGTCCCGGTCAGTCCGAGGCCGCCGACCAGCAGGATGGAGCCGGCAACCAGGTACCGCTTCCACTTCCCGGTCCGGCTGATCAGCCGACCGGAGACCACGGACCCGATCAGGTTGCCGGCAATCATCGGCAGGGTCAGGAGCCCTGCTTCGGTGGGTGATGCGCCGCGGGCCACCTGGAAGTACTGGCCCAGGAACGCAGAGGAACCAAACATTCCGACGCCGACGGCGATCGAGGCAAGGATGGCGAGGGCGGTGGTGCGCTGCGAAATGATCTTCAGCGGAATGATCGGCTGCGGCACCTTGGATTCGACCAGCACCAGCAGGGCCAGCAGGGTAAGGCCGCCGCCGACCATGGCCGCCGTCTGCCAGGACCACCAGCCGTAGTAGTCCGGGTTGCCGGCGAAGGACACCCAGATCAGCAGCAGGCTCACGCCGGAGGTCAGCAGGATGGAGCCGAGCCAGTCGATCCTGGCGGGGCGCCTGACGTGCGGCAGCTTCAGGGTGACCTGCAGCAGAATCAGGGCGACAATGGCGAGCGGGACGCAGACGAAGAAGGTCCAGCGCCAGCCCAGCGGGCTGTCCACGATGAAGCCGCCGAGCAGCGGTCCGCCGGCGGTGCCCACGGCCATCACGGCGCCCATGTAGCCGGAGTACTTGCCGCGGTCCCGCGGCGGGATGATGGAGCCGATGATGGCCATGGCCAGTGCGGTGAGCCCGCCCATGGCGACACCCTGGATAACGCGGGCGGTCAGCAGCAGCGGGATCGTCTCGGACAGGCCCGCCATAACGGACCCGGCCACAAAAATCACGATGCTGAGCTGGACCAGCAACTTTTTATCGAAGAGGTCGGCGAGCTTGCCCCAGATGGGGGTGGTCGCGGCGTTGGCCAGCAGGGCCGCGGTGATGACCCAGGCGAAGTCCGTCTGCGTCCCGTTGAGCTCGGACATGATCGTGGGGAGGGCGTTCGCGACGATCGTGCTGCTGATGATGGCCGTGAAGAACGCGGCCAGCAGGCCGGTCAGGGCCTCCAGGATCTGGCGGTGGGTCATCACCGCCGGCGGTGCGGGGGGCTTTTCTGCGGTCACTGCCATGGGTCTCTCCTCAAACAATGTCGGTTGTAGGGGTGGATCCGGCCGTCGTTGCCCGGGCTGAGGTCCTCAGGGACTCAGCGAGTTTCTGCAGGGTGTTCGTTGTCTCTTCGACGTCCTGCTCACTCCAGTCCTGCAGGAAGCCAAGGAGTGTGGCGGCGCGCTGGTCCTCGATGGAGCGGAGCTTCGCGACGCCTGATGGGGAGAGCGCGATCAGCTGGGCCCGCCCGTCCAGCGGGTCGGGACGGCGGACCACGTAGCCCTGGTCCTCCAGCTCGGCAATGTGCCGGCTGAGGACCGGGGCGCTGACCCCGAGTCGCTCCGCGAGTGCGGTGGCGCGGGTTTCCCCCTCCCCCACGAAGCGCAGCACGCCCTGGAGCGCCACGCCCGTGTCCTCCCCGCGGAGCTTGACCGCGGCGACGCACCGAACGGCGCGCTGCAGATCAAAGATTTGGTGGACGAGTTTGGCTGCGGTGTCCTGCGCAACTGCCATGGGGGCTCCCTCTTTGCTTGCCTAAGGCAACAATATAACAGGAATTCAGTTACTTTGGGTAACTAAACCTTCCGGTGGGCTTCCTGCTTAAATGCCAAGCGCGGGCCGGCAGCTGTGCTGCCGGCCCGCGCTTGCTTGTCCCCGCAGGGGGTGGAGCGTGGTGCTTAGGCCTCCAGATGGGTGGGGGCGAACATCTTGAGCAGTGTTTCGACGACGACGACGTTCGGTCCGTCTGCGGCGAAACCTGCCTTGAGCGCGTCCCCGACGTCTTCGGGGGCGACCCGGACGGCCGGCACCCCGAAGGCCTCGGCGAGCTTGACGAAATCAGGACGGGCGAGTTCCGTGGCGGTGGCCTTGCCGAAGGCACCGACCATGTATTCGCGGAGGATGCCGTAGCCGCCGTCGTCGACAATCAGCCAGGTGACCGGTACGTTGTGCTGCTTGGCCGTGGCCAGTTCGGAGATGGAGTACATCGCCGAGCCGTCGCCGGAGACGGCGAGCACCCGGGCCGAGCCGACGGGCTTTCCGGTGGTTTCCAGGCCGACGGCGCCGCCGATCGCCGCAGGGAAGCCGAAGCCGAGCCCGCCGGCGCCCTGGGCGGAGTGGAACTGGCCCTCGCGGGCGTCCCAGCAGCTCCAGGCCCAGTACGCGGAGATGGTCATGTCCCAGAACGTCTGCATGGTGGCGGGAACGGCCTCGCGGATGTCCGCCATGAACTTCAGTTCCTTGCCGAGATCCTGGGATTCCAGCCGGGCCTTGACCTTGGCCAGCGTTTCCTTGACCAGGGTTTCGGGTGGGGTGCCGTGCCAGTCCGCGCGCTTTCCGTGCGGTTCCGTCAGGGCGGTGTCGAGCTCGGCCTCGAGGGCGGCGAGCGCCTGGCCGGCGTCGGCCCGGATGCCCAGGCCGGGGCGGTTGGATTCGAGGACGCGCGGTTCGGCGTCGATCTGGATGATCCTGCCGCGCGGTTCAAAGGTGAAGTAGTTGGACGTGACCTCGCCCAGCGAGGAGCCAATCACGATCAGCACGTCGGCATCCTCGAGCAGCTCCGTCATGTACTGGTCCTCGATCCAGGACTGAAGCGAGAGCTCATGGTTCCACGGGAACGCGCCATTGCCGCCGGGGGTGCAGATGACGGGCGCCCGCAGCTTCTCGGCGATGGAGAGCAGCGATTTCTCGGCCCGGCCGCGGCGCGTGCCGCCGCCGGCGATGATGGCAGGACGTTCCGCCGCCGCGAGCCATTTCACGGCCTCACGGACCAGTTCGACGCGCGGCGGATTGTCGGCCACTTCGGCGAGGGCGTCCTCCACCGGCGGCACCATGATGGGATCCAGCAGCACGTTCTGCGGGATTTCCAGCCACACGGGGCCCTGCGGCGAGGAGATCGCCTCGGTCCACGCGTCCTGGATGGCGGAGGGAATGCCGGAAGCGTGCTGGATCAGGCGCTGGCTCTTGGTGACGTTCGCGGCCGAGGCCTTCTGGTCATCGAGCTGGTGCAGCATGCCCTTGCGGCGCGCGCCGAGCCCCTCCAGCGGGATCTGGCTCGCGATCACCACCATGGGAACACCGGTGGCGTAGGCCTCCTGCAGCCCGGCCAGTGACGTCAGCGCGCCCGGGCCGGTGGAAAGGAAGAGGACACCGACCTCGCCGGTGGCCCGGGAGTAGCCGTCCGCGGCGAAGGCCGAGTTGTTCTCCACCCGGGAGGAGACGAAGTGCAGGTTCCCGCGGCCCATCGCGTCGAAGAGACCCAGGGCGTGCTGGCCCGGAATGCCGAAGACGGTTTTCGCGCCGAGCGCTTCGAGGGTTTCGACGACGAGGTCGCCGCCGTTGCGCACGCCGGTCACTGGGAGACCCCGCTCTCGGCGCGCTGGGCCGCCGGAGGCGCGAAGCCTGCCGGCTGGCGGGATTCCTGGCCGAGGGCCTGGGCGGCGTAGCCGTTGGCCGTGCCGAAGCGGTCGCCCTCCACCGCGCGGTCCGCCATCAGGGTGACCAGTTCGTAGGCCACGTGGCTGGCGGCGACGCCGGTGATGTCGGCGTGGTCGTACGCGGGGGCGACCTCAACGACGTCGGCCCCGACCAGGTTCATGCCGCGGAAGCCGCGGATGATTTCCAGCAGCTCACGGCTGGTGATGCCACCGGCCTCCGGGGTTCCGGTGCCGGGGGCGTGCGCGGGATCCAGCACGTCGATGTCCACGGAGATGTAGAGCGGGCGGTTGCCGATCCGGTCGCGGACCTTGGCGACGGTTTCCAGGACGCCCTGGTAGTAGACGTCGGCGGAGGTGACGATGCCGAAGCCGAAGCGGTGGTCGTCGTCGAGGTCCTTCTTGCCGTAGAGCGGACCGCGGGTGCCGATGTGGCTGATGGCCTCGGTATCCAGGATGCCTTCCTCGACGGCGCGGCGGAACGGGGTGCCGTGGGTGTATTCGGCGCCGAAGTAGGTGTCCCAGGTGTCCAGGTGCGCATCGAAGTGCAGCATGGCGATGGGCTGGCCGGCGCGTTCGGCGGCGGCGCGGAGCAGCGGCAGCGCGATGGTGTGGTCCCCGCCCAGGGTCAGCAGCTTGCTGCCGGAGGCGGTCAGGTCCAGCGCGTTCTGCTGGATGGTCTCGATCGCTTCATGGATGTTGAAGGGGTTGACGGCCATGTCGCCCGCGTCAGCCACCTGGATGTTCTCGAAGGGGCTGACATCCCAGGCCGGGTTGTACGGACGCAGCAGCCGGCTGGCCTCACGAATGTGGTTGGACCCGAAGCGGGCACCGGGGCGGTACGAGACGCCCGAGTCAAAGGGCACGCCGACAACGGTGACGTCCGCCTTGGCGACCTGGTCCAGCCGCGGCAGGCGCGCATAGGTGGCGGCCCCCGCGTAGCGCGGAATGCGGGATGAATCGATGGGGCCAAGGTTGCCATTGGCCTCGATGCGCAGCTCTTCCAAAAGAAAGCCCCTCCTTCGAGGATTGACCGACGGGTGTGACAGCCATCATACACTCGAAGTTGCCTCTTGAGCATCAAATGTTTACCAAAGCTCGTCGGCGCGGGCGGGCCAAGACGTTCCGGCCCAGGAACCTAGCGGCTCGCGGCGGGGACCAGCACCCAGAGGACCTCGACGGCCTCATCCGTCGGGTTGACCCAGGTGTGCGGCTCGCGGCCCGGGAAGGTCACGGTGTCCCCGGTGTGGAGTTCGAATTCCTCGTTGGTGAGGATCAGCCGGATGCTGCCTTTGACCACGTGCAGCACGTCGACGTCGCAGTCCACGGCATAGAGTTCCGATTCACCGCGGCCGCGGGGCTCGATCACGGCCTGGATGATCTGGACGCGGCGCTCTGAGCGGGCGGTCAGCAGCCGCTCCACGATCCCTTCGCCGCCCAGCGAGATCCGCGGGCCCTCGTTCTTCTTGGTGAGATGCGTGTCCGGGGCGGCAAAGAGGTCGCCGATGGAGATGGAGAGCACCTGGCACAGCGTCACCAGGGACGCGACCGAGGGTGACGTGAGGTCCCGCTCGACCCGGCTGAGGAAGCCCTTGGTCAGCCCGGTGGCGTCCGCCACCTGCTCGATGGTGAGCCGCTGCGACTGCCGGGCGGCACGGATCCGGGAACCGATGGCAACGGGAACGTTGCTCGGTTCAACTGGTAGAGCCTTCATTTTGGAACCTTTCACGGCCGGCCGCTTGGCCCCATCGTTGGAGCAATACTAGCGGGACGGCATCCCCCGGCGCCCGGATCCACCCGCGCCGCGTAATGCGTCTTGACTGTTACCCGGGTCACAACATACCGTTTGGCAACAAGTGTTGCCTACTGGGCAATTACCGCCATGTGGATGCGGTGGACCCACCCGGTCCAGGGCTCCCACCGGCAACCCGTCACCCTACCCGTCATGCAGCACCTGACCCCGGAACCCTAAGGCGTCCCGGCCGGTTCAGCCCTGCTCCGAACAGCTCCGAGGAGCCCTCAATGGACGCAAATTCCGTCAACATCGCCATCGTGGTGGTGTATCTGGTCGCCATGCTGGCGTTCGGATGGTGGGGTAAATCCCGCACCAAGAACAACAGCGACTTCCTGGTGGCCGGCCGCCGCCTCGGCCCGTTCCTGTACACCGGAACCATGGCCGCCGTCGTGCTCGGTGGCGCGTCCACCGTGGGTGGCGTCGGCCTGGGCTATAAGTTCGGCATTTCCGGCATGTGGCTCGTGGTCGCGATCGGCGCCGGTGTGCTGCTGCTCAGCCTGGTCTTCGCCAGCACCATCCAGAAGCTCAAGATCTACACCGTGTCCCAGATGCTGAGCCTGCGGTACGGCAGCAACGCCACGCAGACGTCGGGCATCGTGATGCTCGCCTACACGCTGATGCTCTGCGCCACCTCCACCGGCGCCTACGCCACGATTTTTGTGGTGCTCTTCGGCTGGGACCGCGCCCTCGCCGTCGCCATCGGCGGCGCGATCGTCCTGGTTTACTCGACCATCGGCGGCATGTGGTCCATCACTTTGGCCGACCAGGTCCAGTTCGTCATCAAGACAGTCGGCATCTTCTTCCTGATGCTGCCGTTCACGCTCAACGCCGCCGGCGGCTTTGAGGGCATCCGGGCCCGCGTCGACGCCAGCTTCTTCCAGATCGACGGCATCGGCATCCAGACGATCATCACCTACTTCGTCGTTTACACCTTGGGCCTGCTGATCGGCCAGGACATCTGGCAGCGCGTGTTCACCGCCAAGACCCCCACGGTCGCCCGCTGGGGCGGCGCCACGGCCGGCATCTACTGCATCCTCTACGGTGCAGCCGGCGCCCTGATCGGCCTCGGCGCCCGCGTTGCGCTGCCGGACATCGACGTCAAGGCCCTGGGCAAGGACGTGGTCTACGCCGAGGTCGCCACCAACCTGCTGCCGATCGGCATCGGCGGCCTGGTGCTCGCCGCGGCCGTCGCCGCCATGATGTCCACAGCCTCCGGCGCCCTGATCGCCGCCGCCACCGTGGCCCGCGCGGATGTCCTGCCGTTCGTCGCCAGCTGGTTCGGCAAGAACATCAACACCGATGACACGGACAACCCGGAGCACGACATCAAGGCCAACCGCATGTGGGTCCTGGGCCTCGGCATCGTCGCGATCGTCATCGCCATCATCACCAAGGACGTCGTTGCGGCACTGACCATCGCCTACGACATCCTGGTCGGCGGACTCCTCGTCGCCATCCTCGGCGGGCTCCTCTGGAAGCGCGGCACCGGTGTCGCCGCGGCTGCCTCCATGGCTGTGGGCTCCGTCATCACCCTCGGCACCATGATCATCCTGGAGATCAACGCCGAGGTCCCGCTGGACGGCATCTACGCCAACGAACCCATCTATTACGGCCTGCTGGCCTCCGCGGTGGTCTACATCGCGGTGTCACTGCTGACCAAGCCGACAGATCCGGCCGTCATGGCGAACTGGCACCGCCGGGTCGCCGGCGGCGCCGCCGAGGAAGAACAGGTCCCTGTCCTGACCCATTAGGGTCCCGACCCATGAGGGTCCCGACCCATGAGGGTCCTGCTCAGGCCCCGGCCCATGTGGGTCCTGACAGCGAGTTAACGGTCGACGGCGGCGCTCCCCCTGGGGTGCGCCGCCGTCGACTATTCAAGCCGTCGAACGTTCAAGCCGCTGGGGCATCATTCATTTTCCTCAGGCTCAAGGAATTCTTCTCCGTCGAGCGGCACCACGGGAGTCTCCTCACCCAGGAAGTCCTCCTTGCCGAGGGGAACGAGCCGATCGGCCTCTTCGAGAAGCTCCTCTTCCTCGGTCTCCACGCCATCGCTCACGGGCGCGTCCTCTGCGTAGTCGTACGCGGGGTCGGACTCGAGGGAGTCCCGGGCCGGCGGGGTGGGACGTGAGCCGATGTCGTCCATGATGCAACCTCCGTGTGGCTGGCGTGGCGGCAGGTCCCCGGGGGGCCGCCCTGGCCTTCATTCGAACACCACGAACGCGGGCGGTCAAGGGCTCCCCCCGGGCGGGCCTCCGACAGCGGCGGCCGGCCCTGCGACGCAGGCGCTTTTTACGGTTCGCCTAAAGTCTTTCCTGAGGATCGCCAGCCGAAAATCCGCGGAAAGACGGGGTACGCTGGTTACGCAATGGGGCCGTACCATGCCCTTCAAGCCCAGGAGCTTCCGTGTCCCAGCACGCCACATCTGACTCGTCCAGCGACGAACCCCACGAACCCCACCGGCCCGTACCCCACCACGGGGTGCCCGCCACAACACCCAGCCCCGGGGACATCAAGCGGTGGCGGCAGTACCTCGCCGACGAACGGGCCGAAGCATCCGTCTACCGCGATCTGGCCCAGAACCGCCGCGGCGAAGAGCGCGAGATCCTGCTCGCCCTGGCCGAAGCCGAAGGACGCCACGAGGCGCACTGGCTCCAACTGCTCGGCGACCACGCCGGCCGCCCCCGCCCCGCTTCGCTCCGCAGCCAGTTCCTGGGCTTCCTGGCCCGCCACTTCGGCTCGGTGTTCGTCCTGGCCCTCGCCCAGCGGGCCGAAAGCCGGTCGCCGTACGCCACCGACCCCACCGCCACCCCGGCCATGGTCGCCGACGAACAGATCCACGAGGAAGTCGTTCGCGGGCTCGCCACCCGGGGCCGCAACCGGCTGGCGGGCACCTTCCGCGCGGCCGTCTTCGGCGCCAACGACGG
>DATITT010000139.1:0-2624 GCA_035467435.1 Arthrobacter sp.
GGGGCGCTCCGTCGTCGCTGAAGGCGTCCGGTCCCGGGTTGGTGTTCCTGGTTTGCTCCATGGTTGTCCCCTATTTGTTGTTGCACGTCCGGATTGCAGGCTACCGGCACCGCACCGGACCATCCCCCGCGGCTCGCCGGAGCGTTGCGTTGTTCCCGCTCCGGGGCCGGATACCGGCCGGCCCGGCCGGTCCGTCTTGTCCCAACCAGCATGGCTTCCACGGTCACGTGCGCGGCGGCAGGTTCTCCACCGATGCCACCGTTTCGTTGTCCTCGTTCAGGACAACGACGACGTCGAGCACCTCGCCGGCCAGGGCGGCCGGCAGCCAGTGCTCCGCGTCCTGCCACATCAGGTGCAGCGGCAGTGCCCCGGTGTCGAACCATTCGGGCGTGATCTCAGGGCTCTCCGCCGGCACGCCCTCCCAGCGCCGCGTGGTGAAGAGCCGGCAGTACATGTTCCACTCGGGGCGCGTGGGGAAGAGGAACTCGACGACGCCGGCATGGGCCAGATCCTCCTGCCGGACGATGACTCCGGCTTCTTCCCGGACTTCGCGGACGACGGCTTCGGCGTCGCTCTCGCCCACTTCGACATGGCCGCCAATGCCCACGATCTTGCCGATGCCGAAGCCGGTCCGTTTCAGCCCCAGCAGCACTTCGGTGCGGGAGCCTGCCTCGCGGAGCAGGAAACACAGGGTGACGGGAGTGGAGGCCATGAAGGCAAGCCTAGCGGCGCGGTGCGCTCCTGGGGTGCGCTCCCGGGGTGCGCTCCCGGGGCTCAGCCCAGCGCCCGGGGATGCGCGGCAGCGTAGATCTCCCGCAGGGTGTCCGCCGTGACCAGGGTGTAGACCTGCGTGGTGGTGACGGAGGCGTGGCCCAGCAGTTCCTGGACCACCCGGACGTCGGCCCCGCCTTCGAGCAGGTGCGTGGCGAAGGAGTGCCGCAGGGTGTGCGGCGAGACGTCCTTGGTGATGTCGGCTTTCGCCGCAGCCGTCTTGAGGATGGTCCAGGCGCTCTGCCGGCTGATCCGTCCGCCGCGGGCGTTCAGGAACAGGGCAGGGGTCCCCTTGCCCTTGGCGGACAACAGCGGCCGGCCGCGGACGAGGTAGGCGTCCAGGGCACGGGCACCGAAGGATCCCAGCGGGACCAGCCGTTCCTTTGATCCCTTGCCGAAGAGCCGGACTATTGCCGGACCGGCTTCCGCTGCCTGTCCTGCCGTGTCCAGGGAGATGTCATCGACGTCGAGGCCCACGGCTTCGCTGATCCGGGCCCCGGTGGAATACAGGAACTCCAGCAGGGCCCGGTCGCGCAGCCCGGTGGCGGTGTCCGTTCCGACTGCCTCCAGGATCCTGGTGACCTCGTCGACGCTGATGGCCTTGGGCAGGCGTTTGCCGGGCATGGGCGGATGGACGTCGCTGGCCGGGTCGGTGGAAGTAACGCCTTCGAGTGCCCAGAACTTGTGCAGTCCGCGCACGGCCACCACCGTCCGGGCTGCCGACCGGATGCCCAGGGCCGAGCCACCGTCGGACCCGTCGGAGAGCGCCTGGACGAAGCCGGTGACGTCGTGCCGGGTGATCTCGGCGGGGCGTTGGCGGCCCGTGTGGGCCAGGTGCCTGGCGTAGCGGGCGAGATCCCGCCGGTAGGCGGAGAGGGTGTTGGCCGCGAGTCCGCGCTCCACCCCCATGTGCTGCAGGTAGTCCGTCATGGCGCGGTCTATTGCCGTCAGCGGCCGGGCCGGGGGCTGTGCCCGGCCGGGTTCCTGCCCGGAAAGGGCTGCCGGCCCGGAAGGGGCTGCCTCCGACGGTGCCGGGTCCGGACGGTGCACAGGCGCCGGAGGACCGGCAATCAGCGGTTCCACCATCAACGCTTGCTGGGATGCGCGGGCCACGGCGCGTTGCCCGGGCGGAGGCTCTTAAAGTCGTCGGCGCGGGCGGCCGCGGCGGCGAGAACTCCGACGACGGCGGACGGGTTGTGCAGGCGCCCCTCGAGCACGGCCAGGACGGCGGCGTCCAGGGGGATCCAGTGCAGCTCGATTTCGGCTTCCTCGTCGGTGCGGACGTGGAGTTCGTGGCCGGGCACCTCACTCAGGTCCCGGGCGAGGTAGATGCGGATGGCCTCGCTGGAGGACCCGGGGGAATTGAAGAAATCGGCCAGCACATTCCAGTGACCGGCGATGAGGTCGGCCTCCTCGGCGAGTTCCCTGGCCGCGCCGGCGACGAAGTCCTCGCCTTCAACATCGAGGAGCCCGGCCGGGATCTCCCACAGGTCCATGCCGACGGGGTGCCGGTACTGCTTGATCAGCAGCACGTCGCCGTCCTCGTTCATCGGGAGGACCGCCACCGCCCCGGGGTGGTCGATATAGTCGCGGACGAGCGGATCGCCGTCGTCGTTGAGCTGAAAACTGTCACTGACCACGTCCCAGATCCGGCCCTCGTAGACCGTCCGGGACGACAAAAGACGGCGCGGGCTCGGTTCATCCGAAACCTGCCGTGCAGCACTGGGGGTTTCAGGGTTACCGGGCATCGCGCCGTCCTTTGATTCAGTTGGGGGTTACTTCGACACTGCCGGGGACGGCTTGGCTGCCGCCGGAGCGTTCGTGGCTGTCCCTGCCGTGGCTGTGTCTGCCGT
>DATITT010000140.1:0-3345 GCA_035467435.1 Arthrobacter sp.
ACTCGTTCAACGACATCGCGGACACCTCCGGCACCCTGGCCGTCCTTGACCGTGTGGACACCGGGATCCATGTGAACACCGCAAACATGACAGTGACTGTCGGCGCGGGCACGCGCTTCGGGACGCTCGCCGCCGAGCTGCAGCGCCGGGGCTTCGCCCTGCACAATCTGGCATCCCTCCCCCACATTTCCGTGGCCGGCGCCGTATCCACCGCCACGCACGGTTCCGGGGATGCCAACGGAAACCTGGCGACCGCCGTCAGCGGCCTGGAGCTGGTCACCGCCGACGGCACCCTGCTCTCTTCCCGCCGCGGTGAGCCTGACTTCGACGGTCTCGTGGTGGGTCTGGGAGCCCTGGGAATCGTCAGCCGCCTCACCCTGGACATCGAACCCACGTTCCAGGTCAGCCAGCACGTGTTCGAGAATCTCGACTGGGATCAGGTCCTGGACAACTTCGACGGCGTGACGTCCTCCGCGTACAGCGTGAGCCTGTTCACCGACTGGAGCGGGGCAACGGTGGGGCAGGCATGGCTCAAGAGCCGTTCCGGGGACCCTGCCCCGCATCGCGAGGCAGGGTCCTTCTTCGGCGGCACTCCGGCCACCGAAGCCAGGCACCCGCTCCCCGGGGTCTCCGGCAGCAACTGCACCCGACAACTCGGCGTTCCCGGCCCGTGGTCGGACCGGCTCGCCCATTTCCGGATGGAATTCACCCCGAGCAAAGGAGATGAGCTGCAGAGCGAATACCTGATCCCGCGCGAGCACGCCGTGGCGGCCCTCCGCACCATGCGCCGGCTCTCGGACGTGGTGACCCCGCTACTGCTGGTTGGCGAAGTCCGCACCATCGCCGCGGACGGGCTGTGGATGAGCCCCAACTACGGCCGCGACGGCATTGGCCTGCACTTCACCTGGCGTCCGGACCAGCCGGCGGTGCAGGCTATCCTGCCCCTGGTCGAAGCGGAACTGGCCCCGTTTGGAGCCCGCCCGCACTGGGGCAAGCTGTTCGACGCCGGCGCCGCCGCCCTCGCGCCGCTGTACCCGCGCTTTGGAGACTTCACCGCCCTGGCGGACCGCCTGGATCCCGCCGGAAAGTTCCGGAACAGCTTCCTTGACCGCACCGTGTTCGGCGGCTGATAGTCTCGCGATGATGCCATCCTCAATCCAGCGATCTGCCCCGCCGTCCGGCGAGCCGGACCCTTCACGGCGGAACAACCTGGCGCTGATCACCTCCCTGGTCCATCACCACGGCGTCCTCAGCCGGGCCCAGCTGACAAAGCGGACCGGGCTGAACCGGTCTACCGTGGGAACCCTGATCGGCCAGCTCGTGGCCTGGGGACTGGTCTATGAGACGGCACCAAGCGGAGAAGCCCAAGTGGGCAGGCCCAGCCCCGAGGTGCGCCCGAGCCGGTCCACGGCAGCACTTGCGGTCAACCCGGAGATCGATGCGGTGACGATCGGGCTGGTGAGTCTCGGCGGGACAGTCCAAAAGAAGATCCGTTTTGCCACGGAGCGGATTCCCACCGCCAGGGAGGCCGTGAATATTGCCGCGGCTGTCATCGAGGGGATGCGCTCCGAGCTCGACGCCTCCTACCGGATTACGGGCATCGGCATGGCCGTGCCGGGACTGGTCAACCGGGCGGACGGCGTCGTCCGGCACGCCCCCCATCTGGGCTGGCGCAATGAGCCCGTGGCCAGGATGTTGAGTGAAGCAACCGGCTACGACTGCAGTGCGGCCAACGACGCATCCCTGGCGGCGGAAGCTGAACTCATCTTCGGCGCCGGAGCCGGCCGGGAAAACCTGGTCTACCTCAACGGCGGCGCCTCCGGGATCGGCGGCGGCGTGATTTGCGACGGCGTTCTGCTGCACGGAGCGTCCGGCTACGCCGGTGAACTGGGTCATACTTTTGTCCGGACTGCCGGGCGGACCTGCCACTGCGGCGCCACAGGGTGCCTGGAGACGGAGGTCTCACAGTCCCCGCTTTTCGAACTTGCCGGCCTGGCCGGCGGCGACGCCGCCGAGCTGGAACGCGCCCTCCGAAACACCCGCGGCACCGGCGTAGCGGAGGAAGTGGCCCGGCAACTGGAGTATCTGGCCATCGCTCTACGGAACACGGTCAACATCTTCAACCCGGAGGCGCTTGTCCTCGATGGATTCCTGGGCGTTCTGCACGGGCTCTCCCCTGGTGTCCTCGAGCAGCTCATCCGGTCCCAGGCCTTGGACGGTCCTGCCGACCAGGTAAAAATCCACCGCTCAGCACTGGGTCCGGATCTCATGATGATCGGAGCCGCAGAGCTGGCCTTCACCCGGCTCCTGGCTGATCCCGCAAGTCTGGGCGCGCTTCCGGTGCCCACCCCATTGGAAGGCTGACATGCCAGGCACGGACACCACGCCCATGGGCGAGTTCTTCGACCTGACGGCCACCATCGGGGGCCGCCACCAACACGCCGTGGTGACCGAAGTTGCGGCCAGCCTGCGCAGCCTCGCGGTGGATGGTGTCGCCCTGGTCCAGGAGTACCCCTCCGATGCCAGGCCACCATTCTGCGCAGGATGGGTACTGGTGCCTTGGCCCAACCGGGTGGCGGACGGTAAGTGGAGCTACAACGGTGTGCCACAACAGCTGGAAATCACCGAGCCCGGTGGCGACAACGCCCTGCACGGGCTCTTGACGGAAACGCCATATCGCGTCAAGGCCCGGACCCAGGGCACCATCACCCTCGCCGCGCAGGTCGTTCCGCAAGCCGGCTACCCCTTCGAACTCGAAACTTCCGTCCGCTACGAGCTGACGGCAGATGGAATACATGTCAGTCACATGGTGCGAAACACGGGACCCCATTCCGCTCCCGTGGGGGTCGGGGCACATCCTTTTCTTCGCTTGGGCGCTGTCCCGACTCAAGACCTGAGGCTGTTCATTGATGCGGACACCCACATCGAGATCGATGAGCGGCTTGTCCCGACCGGCACCGCAACGGAAGTGAGCGGCACCCGGCATGATTTTCGCACCGGGCAGCTCCTCCGGGATGTCGTCCTGGACGATGCTTGGGCCGATGTGCGGCAGGCCGCCAACGGGGTCTCAACGCATTATTTGGAAGCCCCGGACGGCAGCCAAGTGAGACTTCACATGGACGACTCGTTCCGGTACGTCCAAGCCTTTACAACCAATGAATTCCCAACCGACGGCGGCATGGTCACCGCGGTCGCACTCGAGCCAATGACCGCTCCGGCCAACGCGTTCAACAGCGGCGAAGGACTCCGCTGGTTGCGGCCGGCACAAGATTGGCAACTCTCATGGAGCATCGACCACCGGTTGGGCTGACTGGCACACCCCCGGGGACATGCCCATCCTTAAAC
>DATITT010000141.1:0-2796 GCA_035467435.1 Arthrobacter sp.
ACACCGAGAAGTTCCAGGGCGAATTCGCCGGTGGCATCAAGTCCCAGATCGTCGGCAAGAGCCTCGACGAGATCAAAGTCTCAAAAGTTGCCGGTTCGTCACTGACGAGCGGCGGCTTCAACCAGGCCGTGGACAAGATCAAAGCCGAGGCCCAGTAATAAACAGCACGTCATAACCAGCCAGTCATAACCAGCCAGTCATAACCAGCCAATAGCCGCAGGAGGAAACGTGCCGCATCCGGGCTGGACCGATTTCAGTTTCGACGGTATCGGTACCCGTTGGGACATCTCGACACCGTCCCCGCTGTCCGGCACGCTCCGCCGCCGGCTGCTGGCTACCGTGGCGGACTACGACGCCGCGTGGTCCCGCTTCCGGCCGGACTCGGTGATCGCGGGCGCCGCGCGGCAGCCGGGGCGCTACACCCTGCCGGCCGGGGCGGCCGCGCTGGGGCCGCTCTACCAAACCCTGTACCGGCTCAGCGGCGGCGCCATGACCCCGCTGATCGGCGGCAGCCTCGAACAGCTCGGCTATGACGCCAGCTACTCCCTCCGTCCGGGCGGCCCGCCGCTGCCCGCCCCGCCCTGGGACGAGGTGCTCGACTGGCAGGGCACGGTCCTGACCACCAGTGCCCCGGTGGTGATCGACGTCGGCGCCGCCGGAAAAGGCCAGCTGGCGGATTTGCTGTCCGCCGAACTGCGCGACGCCGGCATCAGCGAGCACGTCATCGACGCCAGCGGAGATCTGGTCAACGCGGGATCCGCACCGGTGGAGGTGGGTCTGGAGCATCCCTATGATCCGGCCCGGGCCATAGGCATCGTCAGCCTCGGCGCCGGGGCGGCACTCTGCGCTTCCGCTGCCAACCGGCGGGTCTGGGGCGACGGGCTGCACCACGTGCTGGACGGCACCACCGGGGCGCCGGTGCGCACCGTCGTCGCCAGCTGGACGATGGCGGCGAGCGCCATGGTGGCCGACGCGCTGGCCACCGCACTGTTCCTCGTCGAGGGGTCCCGCCTGCGGGAGGAATTCGACTGTTCCTGGCTGGCCGTCCATTCGGACGGCCACGCGGAGTATTCGGCCGATTTTGAAGGGGTGTTGTTTTCATGACCGCCACCATCTCCGCTCCCGTAGGTTCGCGGCTGGACACAGCCCTGGGCCGGTTTGCGATGTACCGGCTGGTCCTCTGGGTCCTGGCCGGGCTGGCCGGCTACAGCCTGCTGCTGGAGGTGCTCGGCTGGCTGACGTTCGGGCTCCCGGAGATGATCGCCCACCTGGCGCTTTGCCTGGGCCTGACGTATGCCTCCAACCGGGCGATCGCCGCGCTCTTCCACGTGCGGCCACACTCCGAGTCGTCCCTGATCACGGGCCTGCTGCTCTACTTCCTCTTCTGGCCGACGCAGTTCTCGGCGGGACTGCAGTACCTGGACCTGGCCGGCGTTGCCCTCGCCTGCGTGCTCGCGTCGGCGTCCAAGTACGCCCTGGCCTGGCGCGGCCGCCACATCTTCAATCCCGCGGCGGCCGGGGCGTTCATCACCGGGCTGACCGGACTCAATATCGCGACCTGGTGGGCGGCCACCCCCGCGATGCTGTGGCTGGTGCTGCCGGGGGCCCTGCTGGTGATCTACCGCGTCCGGAAGCTGCTGATGGCGTCCGTGTTCACGGTGGTGGCGGTGTCCATCGTGACCGTGGAACTGCTGCGCGCCGGCATGGGTCCGGGCGAAGCGCTGTGGCAGTCCCTCGCCCAGCGCCCGGTGCTGTTCTTCGTCGGCTTTATGCTGACCGAACCGCTGACCCTGCCGCCGCGCCGCTGGCAGCAGCTGGCGCTGGCCGCCGTCGTCGGACTGCTGTTCGCCATCCCCTACAATCTGGGCTTCGTGGCCAATTCCCCCGAACTGGCGCTGCTCGCGGGGAACGCACTCGCCTTCGCCGCCGGCCAGCGCGGCCGCATTCTGCTCCGCTTCCGGGGCTCCCGTCCGCTGACGCCGACGACGACGGAGTTCAGCTTCCAGCCCGAGCGGCCGCTCCGCTTCACCGCGGGACAGTACATCGAGCTGAACCTGCCGCAGGGGAAGGCCGGCCACAAAGGCCGGCGGCGGGTGTTCAGCCTGACCAGTCCTCCGGACTCCCCGGAACTGACCATCGGCGTGGGAACGGCCGAACCGCGGTCCACGGCGAAGCAATCGCTCCTTGCCCTGGAACCCGGCGACGAGCTGACGGCCACCACCGTTGGCGGGGACTTCGTCCTGCCGCGCAGTCCCGGGGCGCCGGTGCTGCTGATAGCGGCCGGCATCGGCATTACCCCGTATCTGGCCCAGCTGTCCGGGGGCTCCGCCGGGGACCGGGACGTGGTCGTGCTGTACCTGGCCAGGACTGCCGCCGAGCTCGCCTACGCCGAGGAACTCGAACGCACCGGGGCCCGGGTCATCGCCCGGCTTGCCGACGGCTCCGCGCCGCCGGCGTTTATGCAGGATGCGGGCGCCGTCCGGGTCGACGGCGCCGCGCTGAAGGCGCTGGTCCCCGACATCGCGGGCCGGGTTGTTTACGTCTCGGGCTCTCCGGCGAGTGTCCACTCGCTCCGCGCCGCCGCCCGCCGGGCCGGGGCACGGAGGATTCACGTGGACTCCTTCGCGGGCTACTGAGCGCGCCGATTTTCCCTTGGAGCCCACCTTCCTGCTAAGCTCTAGGACGTCCCGCCGGTAACGGCAGGAACCCTGACTGCCCTCGTAGCTCAGGGGATAGAGCGTCTGCCTCCGGAGCAGAAGGTCGTTGGTTCGATTCCAATCGAGGGCACAGACAAGA
>DATITT010000142.1:0-3288 GCA_035467435.1 Arthrobacter sp.
GTCGTCGGTCACTTTGAGCTGAACGCCGTGGCTCATGCCTTGGGTGACGCAGCCCAGCCGGACCGTCACAGCTGATGCCTGAGCGAATTTGTGGACATTACTCAGGAGCTCCTGCGCCGCCCGGTATAGGAGAGTTGCGGATTCCCGGTCGACTTCAATCCAGTGGTGCGGCGCATCCAGGTGCACCACGGTTCCGCGTTCGCGGAGGGGAAGAGTCAACCGGTCGATCGCGCCGGTTACCCCAAGAACATGGAAGTCGACGGGGTGTGTATCGGTGAGGACGCCACGTACGGCGACGACTTCATCGCTGAGTAGTGATTTCATACTCTTACTGTGCGCTTGCGACGTTGGAGTTTTCTGATTCCACGCCGAGGAAAGCGCACTTGGATTCTGCGTACGGATACGGACTCGTGGTCGTCCCTGCCCCAGATGTCGGTCACACTTAGAATGTGCGTACTTTTGGTGTTGAAGAAGAGTTTCTGATCGTGGATCCCGACAGCGGATACCCCCTGCCCCTGGCCGGAGAGATGCTGCGCCTGCACGAACCCGCCCATCAGGCTATGAACCACCCGGCATCCCTCCAGATGCTGGCAGCCGAGCTGCACCAGGAACAGCTCGAAGTCATCACTCACCCGCATGACAGCCTGAGTGGACTCGCAGCCGAGATACGGGCGGGCCGGGCCTATGCCGACTCGCTGGCCCGAAAAGCGGGCGCGAGGATCGCTGCCCTCGCCACGTCCCCGCTGGCGGTCATACCGCACCCCACCCGCAACGACCGCTATGACGCGTTGATGGAAAAGTACGCGCTGACGGCCCGCGAGCAGCTGACCTGCGGATACCATGTCCATGTTTCCGTGGGCTCCGATGAGGAAGGCGTCGCGGTCCTGGACCGGATCAGGTCCTGGCTGCCGCCGCTCATCGCACTGAGCTCTAATTCCCCGTTCTGGAACGGCACTGACAGCGGGTACTCCAGTTACCGGACCCAGGCATGGAACCGGTGGTCCACTGCCGGGCCAACGGACGTCTTTGGCTCGGCGCAGGCCTACCACTCGATGGTGGAAAACCTGTCGGCCACCGGGGCGGTCACCAGCCCGGACTTTGATGCCCGCCTGTCCAGCCGCCACCCAACCGTCGAGATCCGGGTGGCAGATGTTTGTCTTGACGCCCGCGACGCCGTCCTGATCGCCGCGTTGGCAAGGGCCCTGGTGGAGACCGCCGCCCGGGAATGGGAGGCCGGACAGGCGCCGGACATGGTTCCCGCCGCAATCCTTCGCCAGGGAGCCTGGCGCGCCAGCCGTTGGGGCACGGACGGGGAGCTCCTCCACCCGGTACTGCACCGGCCGGCCTCCGCAGCAGATGTCTTCGCCGCACTCCACGGCCATGTCCGGGACGCCCTGGACGAGGCGGGGGACGACGCCTACGTGACGGAGTCACTGCAAAGGATCCTCACTCGGGGAACGGGTGCCACCCGGCAACGGCAAGTCTTCGCCCAGAGCGGCAGACTCGCCGACGTCGTCGCCCAAGCGACGGGCCTTACCCACCAGCAACCCGCCGACCACTTCCCGATCGGCGAACCGTTCCTCGACAGGGATGCAGAACGTACCAACCCAAGCTCCGGTTTGGCCGCCGTCTCCGGCTAACGTTCACAAAGAGGCGCCACGGCCGGTGCAGCTCAGCCCGGAACGCCGGCGACAACCCGCTCCCCGTTGAAGTATTCGAGCTGCCAGCCGTCAACAGTATGGTGGTGGGCCAGGTTGAGCACGGCGTTGTCGATGCTTTGCAGCGTGCGGCCGATGGCACGGCTGAGGCTCACACGGATCAGCGAGCCGTGGGCGACCACCAGGACCCGGCCGCCGCGGAACTCCTCGGCGAGGGCTTCCAGCGAGGTCAACCCGCGGCGGGCTGCCCCGTCCTCGCTTTCTGCGCCCCGGAAACCACCGGGGATTCGTAGCGCGTCCAGTTCAGGACCGTCCTGCAAGCCTTCTGCGGGGCCGAAGCTGCGCTCGGTGAGTTCCGGTACGCGGCGGGCGGGACGGAGTTCCAGCCCTGCGGCGATCAGGTCAGCGGTTTCCGCGGCACGGCTCAGCGGTGAGGACACGATGGCGTCCCACTGGTAGCCGGACAGGACGGCGACGGCGTCCCGCGCCTGGCCGCGGCCGACGTCGTTCAGTGGAATATCGGTGGACCCCTGCAGCCGGCGCTGGGCATTCCAGTCCGTCTGGCCATGGCGGACAAGGGCGAACGTCGTAAGAGTCATGCC
This sequence comes from Arthrobacter sp., assembly GCA_035467435.1. Classification (GTDB taxonomy): domain Bacteria; phylum Actinomycetota; class Actinomycetes; order Actinomycetales; family Micrococcaceae; genus Arthrobacter. Next base: position 2,261 of record DATITT010000142.1, read on the forward strand.
CTCCATTCTGCCCTGAATCCTGGGGCGAGCGGCGGGAAGCACTCAGTCGAACAGACTCAGCACGGCTTGTGCGAACGCTTTCGGATTCTCCTGCGGAACGTTGTGTCCAATGCCCGGAAGGACGTGTTGGCTGTAGGGGCCGGTGAAGTGGCCTCTGCCTGCTGTCGCCGCGGGGCCGCCGACGCCGTCGTCCCCGCTTTCGAGCACCACCGTCGGAACGGTGATGCGCGGCTCTTGGGCGATCAGGTCCTCGAACCGCTGGTACCGGGGGTCGCCGTCGACCAGTCCGTAACGGTGGCGGTAGGAGTGGATGACGACGTCGACGAAATCGGGGTTGTGCAGGCTCGGGGCGCTGGCGGGAAACGCCTGGCGTGCGCCGCCCCAGTCGGGCGACCAGGTGCGCCACAGAAGCTCGCACAGTTCGTTCCGGTTCTGCTCCAGCCCGCGGCGCCCCCGCTCCGAGTGGAAGTAGTACTGGTACCAGTAGCTTCGCTCCCATTCCGGGTTGGCCGGCTCGCCGGAACGCACAAGGTTGTGCATGTTGTAGCCGCCGACGGAGACGAGGCCGGCGACGCGTCCGGGGTCCAGTGCCGCCACGATGCACGCCGCCCGGCCGCCCCAGTCGTAGCCCGCGACGACTGCTCGCTCGATGTGGAGGGCATCCATGAAGTCGAGGAGATCCTGCGCGAGGGCGGCTTGTTGTCCGGAGCGGGGCGTCGTGTCATCGAGGAAACGCGTCGGACCGAAGCCGCGAAGGTACGGCGCGAGCACGAAGGCGCCCTGGCCGGCGAGGATCGGAGCGACGTCGTCGAAGGCCCGGACGTCGTACGGGAACCCGTGCAGGAGGATGACCGGGGTTCCGCCCGGATCACCCGCGGACTCGTATCCGATGTCCAGGACGGGGGTCTCGATGCGGCCGAAGGATGAAAAGCTCATACTGTCTCCCTGTTCAGACGGTGAAGCCTAGCGGCTGCTCACCTGGCCGAACAGCTTCGCGATAGGTGCGAGCACGATCGGGCGGGCGGCGT
>DATITT010000143.1:0-13683 GCA_035467435.1 Arthrobacter sp.
TTCTTCGTGGCGGCGGCGATCTACATCGCCATCAACTTCTCCGTCTCCCGGCTCGCGATCTGGATCGAGAAGCGCGGTTCCAAAAAGGCTGCCGGCGGCGTCGTGCACGTTCCGGTCGCTGGGATCCCCGCCAAGTAGGTCTCCGGCCCGGCGGCCTGCTCCTCAGCCAGGCCGCCCCGCACGCAAGAAGGTCCGGAACCCCGCAAGGGGTTCCGGACCTTCTGTGTTGGCTGATGTATACCCTGCCGTGCTGCCCGCGGTGTCGCCCGCGGCGCTAGGCTGCGAGCCAGCTCCGCAGCGCCCGCAGGCATTCGCGGATCGCGTCCGCCTCGACGTGCTCGTTGTCCTTGTGCGCCAGCAGCGCGTCGCCAGGCCCGAAATTCACCGCCGGGATGCCCAGTTCGCTGAAGCGCGCGACGTCGGTCCAGCCGTATTTGGGCTTGGGCGCGGCACCCACAGCGGCGACGAAGGACGCTGCGGCGGGGTGGTTGAGGCCCGGCCGGGCGCCGGCGGCGCTGTCGGTACGGACGACGTCGAACCCCTCCAGCAGGTCCCGGACGTGCTGCTCCGCCTCATCCGGGGTTTTGTCCGGGGCGAAGCGGTAGTTGATTTCCACGACGCACCGGTCCGGAATGACGTTGCCGGCGGTCCCGCCGTTGACCTTCACGGCGTTGAGGCTTTCCCGGTAGTCCAGTCCGTCCACGGTGATGGTCCGGGGCTCGTAGGCCGCGAGCCGGGCCAGGATCGGCGCGGCGGCGTGGATCGCGTTGCTGCCCATCCAGGCCCGGGCGGAATGCGCTGCTTCGCCCACCGTGGTCGCTTCGAAGCGGATGGTGCCGTTGCACCCGCCCTCCACGGTTCCGTCCGTGGGTTCGAGCAGGATCGCGAAGTCCCCGCCCAGCAGGTGACCGTGGTTCCGCACCAGCCGGCCGAGTCCGCTCTTCACGGCCTCGACTTCCTCATGGTCATAGAAGACAAAGGTGACGTCCTTGTCCGGCTCCGCGCCGCCGTCGAACAGCCCGGCGGCCAGCGCCAGCTGGACCGCGACACCGCCCTTCATATCGGTGGCTCCGCGGCCGTAGAGGATGCCATCGCCGGGCGACCCGGAGGGCCAGTAGGACGGGACGGTCCCGAGGGAGCCCTCGGTGGTCGGCAGGGGCACCGTGTCCAGGTGCCCGGCCAGGATCACCCTTTCGGCGCGGCCGAGGTTGGTGCGGGCAATGATCGAGTCGCCGTCGCGGACCAGCTCCAGCTGCGGGATGGAGCGGAGGGCATGCTCCACGGCGTCGGCCAGTTCCGTCTCCGCACCGGAGACGCTGTAGATGTCGATGAGCCTGGCGGTCAGCAGCGCCACGTCCTGGCGCAGGTCCAGGCGGGCGGCGTGGGGGCGGGTGTTCGGGCGCGCGTTCAAGTCCGGGGTGGTCACCGTCCCACTTTAGCCGTCTTCAGTTTCGGCCACCCCGGCGCCGTCTATAGACTTGGGGGCATGACTGAAACCACCGCTTCTTCCGCTGTGCCCGCTGACGCCCGCTCCGCCTATGGTTACGGCGTCGCCACGATCGCCACCGGCAACGGTGACGCCACCGTGCTGGACGTCTGGTTCCCGGCACCGGCCCTCGGCACCGCGACGGAGAGCCTCCGCGACGTGGCGAACGCGGACCAGTCGCTGCTGGACATCGCCGCGACCGGTGCGGACGCTGACCGCGGTACCGAGCAGAAGGTCGTGTTCGCCCAGATCCACCTCGACGAGGCCCCGGCCGACACCGCCGACGCCTACCTGCGCCTGCACCTGCTCTCGCACCGCCTGGTTCAGCCGAACAGCATCAACCTGGACGGCATCTTCGGCAAGCTCCCCAACGTGGTGTGGACCAACTTCGGGCCCGCCGCCGTCGAGGGCTTCGAACTGACCCGCGCCCGGCTGCGCAAACGCGGCGCCGTCACCGTCTTCGGGGTGGACAAGTTCCCCCGCATGGTCGACTACGTCATCCCGTCCGGCGTGCGCATCGCCGACGCCGACCGGGTCCGCCTCGGCGCGCACCTGGCCGAGGGCACCACGGTCATGCACGAGGGCTTCGTCAACTTCAACGCCGGCACCCTGGGCACGTCCATGGTGGAAGGCCGCATCTCCGCCGGTGTCGTGGCCGGCGACGGGTCCGACGTCGGCGGTGGCGCCTCGATCATGGGGACCCTGTCCGGCGGCGGCAAGGAAAAGATCTCCCTGGGCGAGCGTGTGCTGCTGGGCGCCAACTCCGGAGTCGGCATCAGCATCGGCGACGACTCCGTCGTCGAGGCCGGCCTCTACGTCACGGCCGGAACCCGCGTCCGCGTGGTCGGGGCCAAGGACGCCGACGGCGAGGACACCAGCCAGATCGTCAAGGCTGTGGAGCTCTCCGGGGTCCCCAACCTGCTCTTCCGCCGCAACTCCTCCACCGGCGAGGTGGAGGTCCTTCCGCGCAAGGGCCAGACCGTCGAACTCAACGAGGCCCTGCACGCCAACTAAGGTTGGGTGCGGACAGCCAACCGTTAGCAGCATGTACCGGCCCCCAACGGGGCCCGAGGGAGTAGTTTCGTGGCACGCAGAGGCAGCTGGCGCCGTCGGATGGTGCTGCTCCTGACCCTGGTTATGGTGGCGGGCGGGATTTATACTGCCGTGGCGTTCGTCCAGCGGTCGGAGGTCCTCATCACCGAACGGTGCACGGCGGGGGGCGTCGGCAGCGCCGCCCAGCTTGGCACGGACCAGTCGGCCAATGCCGGCCTCATCACGGCCGTGGCCGTCCGCCGCGGGCTCCCGGCCCGGGCCGCCAGCATCGCGCTGGCCACGGCCATGCAGGAGTCCAAGATCCGGAACATCAGCCACGGGGACCAGGCCGGCCCGGACTCCCGCGGGCTCTTCCAGCAGCGCCCCTCACAGGGCTGGGGCACCACGGAGCAGGTGATGGAGCCGTACCATGCGAGCAACGCCTTCTACGATGCCCTCGTGAAGGTCCCGGGCTACCAGACCCTGGAAATCACCGACGCAGCGCAGCGGGTCCAGCGCTCCGCCTACCCGGACGCCTACGCCCAGCACGAGGTGATGGCCCGCGCCTTCGCCTCGTCGCTGACCGGCCAGACCGCCGCGGGCCTCGACTGCACGCTGCGCGACCCCGACGCGGCCGGCGATCCTGCGGCCGTGCAGGACCGCCTCACCTCGGACTTTGGCGGTGTCCCGGCGTCCACGGAGGGCGGCACCCTCGTGCTGGAAGCCGAGGGCGCCCGGGCCTGGGCTGTGGCGCAGTGGGCGGTGGCCAACGCCAAGGCCCTGTCCATCACCGAAGTCCAGACGGACGGACGCAGCTGGACGCGGCAGGACCGCAACGGCTGGCAATCCTCCGACGTTCCGGCGGGACAGGTCAGGGTCACGGTCGCCGGAGCGCCAGCGACGTAGGGACAGGTCCCCGGCGGCGTCGCCGCGGACTCAGACCAGCAGGTCCACCACCGGCTGCACATAGCTGCGGAACAGTTCCGGCTGTGCCAGCAGGTCGGAGCTCATGATGATCTTGTCAGGCTCCAGGTACCAGGCCCGCGGCTCTGCCAGGGGCAGTTCGATGATGGTCAAGGCGAAGCCGTTGGCGGCGCGGCCCACCTCCAGCAGCCGGTCGTCGACCATGTCCTGCAGCAGTTGCACCCCGCCAGCCGCTTCGCGCTCCGCCTCCAGGGCCAGATACTCGCCGCGGCGTTCCCGTGCCCAGGACAGCGCGGCACCAAAATGCGCCTGGAGCACACGCCGGAGCGCCGGCGAATTACTGAAGGCACGGAAGCCGGGCGGACCCAGTTCCGGCGACATGTCGGGGTGCGCTTTGAGGAGCTGCTCCCACCAGGCTTCCCACTCCGTCTTGAGCGCGCTGATCCCTCCCACCTCCGCTATGAGGTGTGTGTGGTCCGCGGGCCGGATCTTCGGTGCCGCGTGGCATAGTGCCGGGTGCCCCGCGCTGTCCAGGCCGGCGGCGTCGCGAACGTACAGTGCAATGAGCATAGGACCCGAAGTGTCCATGGTGATCCGCCAGCCCGGCCCGCCTGTGTGGTGCATCCAATTGCCTCCTTGGCAAGACGTACGTTTCCAGTGTATTCCTCAACTTAACGCACGTTAATGGCTGCCAGGGTAGCTGCCCAGTCCGGTGAGGTGGGACTCCAACACGTCGCTGCACATCTGCGCGGTCATCCATTCGGGCTGCAGCAGGGCGTGCAGGGTGAGCCCGTCCAGGGTGGCCAGCAGACGCTCCGCCTCGGTAACCAGACGGTGCTGGTCACCACCGGCGGCGTCGGTGTTGGCGGCGTCGGTGTTGGCGGCGCCGGTGCCGGCGGCAGCCGCATCAGGCCCGGCCGCGGAGGACAGTCCCATCACAAGCCGTCCGACGATCGCGGCCACGGCGCGGTGGCTCCGGTCGGCTTCCGGAGCGAGGAACGGCTTGGTCCTGGCCGCGTTCTTGAAGGCCATCCAGACGCAGGCGTCGACGGCGCGTTCCTCATCCAGGGGAAGAAATTCACCCAGCAGGGTTAAGACACCCTGGTGGTGTTCGGGGGTCCCCGGGTGCGCTTCCGCGAGGCGCTCATCGGCCGCCGTCAGCCGGCGGACGATCCGGTCCACAACGACCCCGAAGGAGTGGGCCAGGAGCTCGTCGCTGCTGGCGAAGTAGTGCCGGACCGATCCGACCGCCAGTTCCGCCTCGTCCGCGACCTCGCGGAGCGAGGCCCTTTCGAGTCCGTCTGCTGCGACGATCCGGAAGACCGCTTCGACCACTTCCTGGCGCCGCAGGGCGGCGTCGACAAATTTGGGCATTTGTCTTTTTTAGCACGGATGTGCCCGAACAGCGGCGGGCCACACCGCGGGCAGTGTCCCCGGCCGCGCAATCGACCGGCCGGGCCCCGAATGCAATCGACGCCGGCCGCGCACCCCGTGGGGTGAGCGGCCGGCGTCGTACTTCTGTTTCTGCTTTTGTCTACTGTGGGGACTACACGGAAGGGTAGTTGCGCTCCGGTTCGCCGATGTAGAGCTGCCGCGGGCGGCCGATCTTCAGGTTGGGGTCGCTGATCATCTCGCGCCACTGTGCGATCCAGCCCGGAAGGCGGCCGATCGCGAAGAGCACGGTGAACATCTTCTCCGGGAAGCCCATGGCCTTGTAGATCAGGCCGGTGTAGAAGTCCACGTTCGGGTAGAGCTTGCGCTGGATGAAGTAGTCATCATTCAGGGCCTTCTCTTCGAGGCGCAAAGCGATTTCCAGGAGTTCGTCGTGGCCGCCGAGCTTCGTAAGGATCTCGTGGGCCGTGGCCTTGACGATCTTGGCGCGCGGGTCGTAATTCTTGTAGACACGGTGTCCGAAGCCCATGAGCCGGACGCCGTCCTCCTTGTTCTTGACCTTCTCCATGTAGTCCTCGGGCTTGGTGCCGTCGGCCTGGATCTGGCGCAGCATCTTCAGCACGGCCTCGTTGGCGCCGCCGTGGGCGGGGCCGAAGAGGGCGTTGATGCCGGCGGACACGGAGGCGAAGAGGTTCGCGTTGGAGGAGCCGACCAGCCGGACCGTGGAGGTCGAGCAGTTCTGCTCGTGGTCGGCGTGCAGGATGAGGAGCAGGTCCAGCGCCTTGGCGACGACCGGGTCCACCTCGTACTGCTCGGCCGGGAGCCCGAAGCTCAGGCGCAGGAAGTTCTCCACGAGGTTGTGGGAGTTGTCCGGGTAGAGCATGGGCTGGCCGATGCTCTTCTTCAGGGCGTACGCGGCGATGACCGGCATCTTGGCCAGCAGCCGGTAGGTGGAGACTTCCACCTGCTCGGCGTTGAACGGATCCAGCGAGTCCTGGTAGAACGTGGACAGCGCGGACACGGCCGAGGACAGCACCGGCATCGGGTGGGCGTCGCGCGGGAAGCCGCTGAAGAAACCCTTGAGCTCTTCGTGGAGCAGGGTGTGGTGGCGGATCCGCTGGTCGAAAGCTTCCAGCTCCGTGGCGGTCGGCAGGTTGCCGTAGATCAGGAGGTAGGAAACTTCCAGGAAGTTTGAGTGCTGGGCGAGCTGCTCGATCGGGTAGCCGCGGTACCGCAGGATCCCGGCGTCGCCGTCGATGTAGGTGATGGCGGAGGTGGTCGCTGCGGTGTTCATAAAGCCGGGGTCAAAGGCAACGGCACCGGTCTGCTTGAGCAGGCTGGAAACGTCGTAGCCTTCGTTTCCTTCTACAACCTGGATGCGCGGGAGTACGAGCTCGCCGCCGGCATGGCGCAGGGTTGCGCTGGTGGTCTCAGTCATGGAGTCTCCTCTGAGGCGTCGGGGCCTCTGTAGAAAGCTGGTCCAACTTCTGGTGAAGCCGCCCACGGAACCTGTTTTAGCCACGGGTTCCAACGGCTGCGCTGCCTTCTTGTGGAAAGCCACCATTGATAGTCAGTTAAAAACTACCGCCAGTTTCCGGGTGGCACTAATCCATGGCCGTCCGGGACCGCCGAAAACGTGCCAGTTGTGGCGCGGTATCAGCTTTGTTACGCCCCTGCGGCCAGACGGGAGGCTGCGGCGTCGATCCGCTCATCGTTTGCCGTGAGCGCGACTCGGACGAATCCGTTGCCGGCGTCGCCGTAAAACACCCCCGGGCCGACGACGATCCCGCGGTCCGCGAGCCTGCCGACCGTGTCCCAGGTGGCCTCGCCCGCGGTGGCCCAGAGGTAGAGCCCGGCCCGGGATTCGTGGATGGTCAGTCCGAAACGCTCCAGCGCCGGAATGATCCGCTCCCGGCGTCCGCGGTACAGGTCCTTCTGCGCCTGGACGTGGTCATCGTCGCCGAGGGCAACGCGCATGGCTTCCTGAACCGGGTACGGAACGATCATGCCCGCGTGCTTTCGGCTGTTGACCAGGTTCGCCATGATGGCGGGGTCACCGGCGACGAAGGCGGCGCGGTAGCCGGCCAGGTTGGACTGCTTGCTCAGCGAGTAGACGGCCAGGAGGCCCTCATGCGAGCCCTCTGCGACCTGCGGGTCCAGGAGGCTGGGCACCGGGGAGCCGCCGCGCTGGACGTCCCATTCGCCCCAGCCGAGTTCGGCGTAGCACTCGTCCGAGGCCACGACGGCGCCGATCTCGCGCGCCTGCCGGACGATCCGGCGCAGCGAGTCGGCGTCGCGCACGCTGCCGGTGGGGTTTGCCGGGGAATTGACCCACACCAGGCGCACCCGGGCGCGGGTGGCGGCGTCGAGTTCGTCCAGGTCGTCCGCGGCGATGTGCTCGGCACCGGCGAACGTGGCGCCGATGTCGTAGGTGGGGTAGGCGACCGTGGGGCGGACGACGACGTCGCCCGGTTTGAGGCCGAGCAGGAACGGGAGCCAGGCCACGAGCTCCTTGGATCCCACAGTGGGCATAATGTCCTGCGGATCCAGCCCGGGAACGCCGCGGCGGCGCTCAAACCAGGCCGCGATGGCTCCCCGGAGCCCGGCCGTGCCGTGGACCGTCGGGTAGCCGGGTGCGTTCGCCGCTGCGCGCAGGGCCTCCTGCACCACAGCGGGGGTGGCATCGACCGGGGTCCCGATGGACAGGTTCGCGACTCCCCCCGGGTGTTCGGCAGCCCGGGCAATATACGGCGCCAGGGCTTCCCAGGGGTAGTCGGGCAGGCTCAGGCCGAAGCTGCGCAGCGCAGAAGTCACCGACGCCCCGCCCTAGCTCTCTTGGTTCTGCGGCGGCAGTGCGGCGATCATCGGGTGGTCGGTGTGGGTGTTGCCGACCTTCGCGGCCCCGCCCGGGGATCCCAGGTCATCGAAGAACTCCACGTTGGCCTTGTAGTAGTCGGCCCATTCCTCGGGGGTGTCATCCTCGTAGTAGATGGCCTCGACGGGGCAAACTGGCTCGCAGGCCCCGCAGTCCACGCACTCGTCGGGGTGGATGTACAGGGAACGCTCACCCTCATAGATGCAATCGACGGGGCACTCTTCAATACACGCCTTGTCCTTGACATCTACACACGGCTGCGCGATTACGTACGTCACGTCCCTGGCCTCTCCACGTTGGTTCCGGCGAGTGCCGGATAGCTTCTCCCGGCCTGAGCGCCGGGCTGCTGACTACTGAGCCTATTATCTCCCAGCCGGTTCCCGCGAACCTAGCCGGGCGTCACACGGGTCCGCACTCATGAATCCAACCGACCTACTATGAACGGGTGAGTTCCTCGAAGCCTTCGCCCCAAGAGTTCCTGGCTGCCGCCGAGCCCGGCACCCGGGTGGTGGTCAGGTACCGCTTTGAGGGCGGGCTGACGGACGCCCTGGGCGATCTGGTCGCGCGCTCCGAGGACGGCTGCACCATCCGCACCCGGCGCTCCGACGTCGTGATCCCGCTTCGGCTGGTGGTGGCCGCCAAGCCGGTCCCGCCCGCGCCGCCACGCCGCGCCCCGCGCCGGCAGGACTGAGCCCCCAGTGGACATGCCCTCCCCCGGGCCCGCCGCGCACCTCCCCACCCGCTGGACATGCCCTCCCCCGGCCTCCGCGAATGGACATATGCCCACTATGTCCATTCGCAGCCGCACACGCTGGACATGTCCACGCGGTCCGGACGGCGGACGCGGGACATGTCCAGTTGCAGCTGTGAACACTGGACTGGTGCCGAGAGTGAAAGCAATTCCGGAGGACATGTCCAGGACTAAGCCGCAGCGGAGATCGTGTTGAGCGCGTCGCGGACCATGGCGATGAATTCGTGGGGCCGGTTGAGCAGCAGCGGGTAGCTGACCACAAGCGTCGGGATGCCAAGCCGGGTCGTGACGTTCCAGCGGCGCCGGTCCTCCTCGAAGCTTGGCCGGTCCATGTGGAACCCGGCTCCGTCGGTCTCAATGCCGAGCCGGCCGTCGACCATGAGATCCATGTGGCCCATGCCGGGGATGTTGACTTGGGACTCCACATGGAACCCGGCCCTCCGCAGCCAGTATCGGGCCATGCACTCAATGATGGACTGCGATTGTGGGACGATCCTGTCCACCATCCGGCGCTCCCGCACGTCGTTGCGGCCGGCCAGCCGCCTCCGCAGCCCTGAGAGACCCAAACCTTTGACGACGACGGCAGATTCGGCGATGACGAGGCCGTCGAGTTCCGGGAGGCATCGCAGGCTTTGAACAACGGTGTCCAGCAGGGTGGGCGGCGCGGCGGAACGGTGGCAAATGAATCCCGGATAACTGCGGCTGTGGGTGATCGCAATATGCGGTTGTCGGGGCGGTTCGAGCACCCAGAGGCCCAGGAATTGTGCCGCTGTGGCGCATGCGGGCTCGGCCGGAAGCGACCGGATGGCGATGAGCTGGGCATCGGCGCCGGGGACCGCGTACACGCCGCGGGCCACCCGGGAGACGGCGCCCCGGGCCAGGGCGGATTTGAGTTGGTAGTCCGAGACGCCCGCGGCAGCGAGGTGTTTGGCGCGGGCGACGCCGTCGTAGTTTGAAAGTACTTCCGTGACATTGACCATGCGGACATCGTGACGCTGCGGCCCCAGGCCGGAACAGGGCCGCACCCCGCTATGTGCAAAGGTCATGCTCGGCGGACCGGGCCGGTTGAGGACATGTGCCGGGTCCGGGATGGCAGCCGCCCGCAGTCAGGAATGAGCATGTCCGCAGGCAGCGTGCAAGCGATGGACATGTACCCGGCTGCAGGCGGAGCGAAGGAGGGGCATGTCCCGCGGCAGGTGCAGCGGATGGACATAGTGCCGTTCTGCCCACCGGTGGCCTCGAAGAATGGGCATGTCCCAGGGCAGGGCGGGGCAAGGCAGGGTGGAGTGGTGGAGGGTGGCGGGGCGTGTGCCTAGGCCGGGGCCGGACGGTAGCGCCGGCACCAGGCCAGCATGCCAATGGTGACCACTGCGATGCCGTAGATCCAGAGGTTCCCGGCCAGGTCGCCGATAATCAGGCGCTTTCCGTCCTCCATGGTGGACCACCAGCCTGCCAGCGCATAGCAGAGCGCGCCGCAGACCGCCGTCGGGAGCGCGGAGCGGAACGCGGCGCCGAGCCACAGCTCGATGGAGCCCAGCAGCACCAGCGCGGCGGCGGCGCCCCACGGAACCTCGACGCCGGCGACCAGGACGTCCTGCCCGTGCAGCATCGTGCCTGCGAGGGCAGCAAAAAGAGCTGCCGGCACGGCGGCGGCAATACCGCCTGCCATGCCGGCAGCTCTCTTATTCACAAACGATCCGTTGTTTCAGCGCAGAACGCGGAACCTAGACCTTCGCGCGGGCGCGGTTGGACTTGGCGCGCTGGTTGACGTCCAGGATGAGCTTCCGGATCCGGATGGATTCCGGGGTGACCTCGACGCACTCGTCTTCGCGGGCGAATTCGAGCGACTCTTCGAGGGTCAGGTCGCGCGGGGGCGTCAGGTTCTCGAAGGTGTCGGAGGAAGCGGCACGCATGTTGGTGAGCTTCTTTTCCTTGGTGATGTTGACGTCCATGTCGTCGGCGCGGGAGTTCTCGCCGACGATCTGGCCTTCGTAGACCTCGGAGGTGGGGCGGACGAAGAAGGATCCGCGTTCCTGCAGGTTGATCATGGCGAACGGCGTCACAACACCGGCGCGGTCGGCGATCATCGAACCGTTGGTGCGGTATTCGATCGGGCCGGCCCACGGCTCGTAGCCCTCGGAGATGGACGCTGCAATGCCGGCGCCGCGGGTGTCCGTGAGGAACTTGGTGCGGAAACCGATCAGGCCACGGGCCGGAACGATGAACTCCATGCGGCACCAGCCGGTGCCGTGGTTCGCCATGTTGGTCATGCGGCCCTTGCGGGCAGCCATGAGCTGCGTGACGGCGCCGAGGTACTCTTCCGGCACGTCGATGGTCATGTGCTCCATCGGCTCGTGGACCTTGCCGTCGACGACCTTGGTGACAACCTGCGGCTTGCCGACGGTCAGCTCAAAGCCTTCGCGGCGCATCTGCTCGACCAGGATGGCCAGCGCGAGCTCGCCACGTCCCTGGACTTCCCAGGCGTCCGGGCGCTCGGTCGGGAGCACCTTGATGGAGACGTTACCGATCAGTTCCTTGTCCAGGCGGTCCTTGACCTGGCGGGCCGTGACCTTGGCACCCTTGACCCGGCCGGCCAGCGGCGAGGTGTTGATGCCGATGGTCATGGAGATGGCCGGATCGTCGACGGTGATCAGCGGCAGCGGCTGCGGGTTGTCGACGTCGGTCAGGGTCTCACCGATGGTGATTTCCTCGATGCCGGCGACGGCGACGATCTCGCCGGGGCCGGCGGACTCGGTCGGGACGCGGTCCAGCGCCTTGGTGGCCAGCAGTTCGGTGATCTTGACGTTCTTCAGTTCACCGTTGGCGCGGGCCCAGGCAACGGTCTGGCCCTTACGCAGGGTGCCGTTGTAGATGCGCAGCAGTGCCAGGCGGCCGAGGAACGGGGAGGCGTCCAGGTTGGTGACGTGGGCCTGGAGGACACCGTTCGGGTTGTAGGTCGGCGCAGGGATGTGCTCGATGATGGCCTGGAACAGCGGTTCCAGGTCCTCGTTCTCCGGGGCGGAGCCGTTGGCGGGCTGCTCGAGGGACGCACGGCCGACCTTGGCTGCGGCGTAGACGACCGGGACGTTGAGGATCTTGTCCAGGTCCAGGTCCGGAACTTCGTCGGCGAGGTCGGAGGCCAGGCCCAGGAGCAGGTCCATGGACTCGTGGACAACTTCCTCGATCCGGGCGTCAGGACGGTCGGTCTTGTTGACCAGGAGGATCACCGGCAGGTGCGCGGCGAGGGCCTTGCGGAGGACGAAGCGGGTCTGGGGCAGCGGGCCCTCAGAGGCGTCAACGAGGAGGACAACGCCGTCGACCATGGACAGGCCGCGCTCGACCTCGCCACCGAAGTCGGCGTGGCCGGGGGTGTCGATGACGTTGATGGTGATGGTCTCGCCCTTGGAGGACGGTCCGTTGTAGGCCACCGTGGTGTTCTTGGCCAGGATGGTGATGCCCTTTTCACGCTCGAGGTCACCGGAGTCCATGACCCGGTCCTCGAGGTGGTTGTGGGCGGCAAAGGAGTTGGTCTGCTTGAGCATGGCGTCGACCAGGGTGGTCTTACCGTGGTCAACGTGGGCCACGATCGCGACGTTGCGCAGGTCACTGCGCGATGCAGTGGCTACCGCGGTGTTGGTGGTGGTTTCAGACATGCGTTATTGCTCGATTCAGTGGTGAAGTCAGCTGTTGTATCGCGACATTTCCAACCGGAACGCACGACGGATGCGCCCTTTGGCACAGGGCACCTTTCTCCATTCTAAACGCTTGGGCATTTATTGGCCTAAAAACCCTTCTTCCCGGTGGACCGGCCGGGTAGTCAAGACGGGAAATCGGCGTGCCGGGTGTGAGTAAAATCACTGGATATTCCGGCTCCCATACCCCATGATTGCTCTGACAGCAGCAGCCAGCACGGAGACATCAATGCGAAACACCTCGGCTCTGTCCCGCTTGGTCGCACCGATGATCGCCGTAGGCATCCTGGTTGCCGGGTGCGGACAGACACCCCCCAACGGCACCGCCGACGACGGCGACGGCACAAGCCAGCTTGGCGGCCCCAATGGCCGCACAACCGTTGCGCCTGCCGGCGCGCCCGGCGAGCCGATGGCGCCAGGCTCCAAGGGCAAAGTCAAGCTTTCCCCCTCGCCCGCACCGGCCGGCGCGCCCGCGGGCAAACTCACCCAGTCGCCCGTCCCCGCGAGCCTGCCCGCGGGAAGCGTCTACCGGAACCCCGCCAACGGCCGCAACGAAGTCGTCGTGGCGGACATCGCCAGGACAGCCGTACTGATCGGCGATTCCCAGTCCGAGCCCGCTACTTCCTGGCCCCGGAAAGCACTGGCCAGCCTGGGTTACACGGTCCATTTCTGCGGTCTGGGTGGCACCGGCTATGTTGCCTCCAACGGCAAGACCGGCAACTACATCGACGCCCTCCAGCGCGGCGACTGGCTGCTCCCTTACGGCTCGCCGCCCCTCGTGGTCATTGAGGGCGGCGGCAATGACGCCGCCCGGGGCGCAACAGACCAGCAGATCTCCGCCAATGCCGAGAAGCTGATCGCCAGCGTCCGGCAGCGATACCCCGACGCGCGGCTGGCCATGGTCGGAACCCTCGCCCGCGGCGCCGCCCATGGCGGCGGACGCCGTACCCAGGTCGACGCGCTGCTCGGCAGGGTGGCAGCCAGGCATTCGATTCCTTTTGTCAGCGTCGGCGACTGGCTGACGCGCTACAACCTCACTAGGTCGATGGCCGACGGCGTCCACATGAACGCCCGCGGGCACGCCGCCCTGGCCGTCCTGCTGGCCCAGCGGCTGGAGGAATTCGCGCTGCCGGCCCGTGGCCCCGGACTGGTGGAGTCCTTGACAACCCGCTGAGCCAGCCGCTCGGTCAGGCCCAGCCGGGACTGCAGTTCCGCGAGCAGGTTCAGCACCATCTGCGCCACGGTGGACCTGCCGGAGCCCGACCCGCCCACGATCGCCGTCGTGGTACCGCGTTCGACGAGACGCCGCCCAGGGCAGACGTCGGCTCACCGGCGATAGGCCAGTGCCGTCGTCTCGCTGCCGGGCGGTCCCGGTTACGGCGGGTTAACTCGGGCCGGCGGCCAGCAACTGGGCCCGCAGCTCGCGGCGTTCCCGCTGCTTTTCCGGATCCGGCAGCGGCACGGCCGCCAGGAGCCGCTGGGTGTAGGGCTCCTGCGGATTGCGCAGGATCTGGTCCCGGGTGCCCTGCTC
>DATITT010000144.1:0-2225 GCA_035467435.1 Arthrobacter sp.
CCTCGGGTTCGCCCTCTCCACCACGCAGGTGGCGTCCGGTTCCGTGATCGGGTCCGGCCTCGGACGTCGCGGTTCGACGGTGCGCTGGGGGATGGCCGGCCACATCGCACTCGGCTGGGTGCTCACCCTGCCGGCCGCCGGCATCATGGGCGCCTTCGCCGCCGGCCTGGCCCTCCTCGGCCCGATCGGCATCGTGCTCGACGTCATCATCGGTTCCATCGTCGTCGCCGCCATCTACTGGTGGTCGCGCAGCACCCGGGTGTCGCACCACCACCTGCTCCACGACATGGATGACGCCGGTCACGTGGTCAGGATCACGAAGACTCCGCGCAAACCCACTCGCCAGGAACGACAGAAGGTAGCACTGTGATCGACTGGTTCGCATTCTTCATCGTGGCTGTCGCCTCGCTCGTCTCGTCAGCCCTGATTGTGACGATGTATTCCCTGGGGCTCCGCCTGATGACCAGCGCAGGCCGCAGTCCCACCGTGGGCCCGGCCGAGTTCACGGGTGCGATCACGGTGCTCACCGCCAAGCGGGCGGCCAAGGATGCCAGGCGCACGCGCAAGGCCCTCGCGGCCAACCCACTGTCGGACGGGCAGAAGCAGCTCGCCCTGGTCGGCGCGTACGTGTGCTTCGCGCTCTGCGTCGGCGCCGTGCTGTACGGCGTCTACCTGATCGTCCCGGCCCTGCACGGCGGCTGAACCGTCCGCCTCACCGCGCTTCCGGCGCCCGCCCGCTCCGTCGCGCTGCCGAATCCTGCACGGGCTGCGGGCAGGCCGGGTGTGATGTCTCAGGACATCGTGGACAAACATGTCTCAGGACATCGTGGACAGTTTGATGTCTCAGGACATCGTGGACTGGGTCACTTGTTTTCTCCTGCCAGCCGGAAATCCGTTGCCGACTTGGCGCGTGCCTGTGGGCGGCATGGGGTGGGCCAGGATCAGGGTGCCCCGGTGGTCGAAGAACTCGATGGTCTTGTGATTCCAGAGAATGTGAACGTGGTGGCCGATGTAGGGCCTGCCGATTCTGAACTGGATGCCGAGGATGTTGATTCGGCCGCCGGAGCCCGGGGTGCGGGTCGCTTCGCCGGGCGGTAGGAGCCGGGCAGCGTTCGCATCAGCGATGGTTTCCAGCGCGGTCGGCGCCGCGATAGGAGCAGCGGCGGGAGGTGGGAGTGGCGGTGCGACCGGGGCCGTGAGGTTCCAGGCCTCCTGCGGGGTGATGTTGCCGGGCAGGCCTTGGTGTTCCCGTTCGGTGTTATAGATCCGGTCGAAGTCGTCCACGAGGGCTTGCAGCTCGTCCATCGTGGTCGCCGGCGGGTGGGCGTTCAGATAGCGGTGCAGGGTGCGGTGGAAGCGTTCGTTTTTGCCCTGGGTCGTGGGTTTATAGGGTTTGCCGGTGATGGCATCAACGCCCAGCGTCTGGAGGTAGTCGACGAGCTTGCCGGAGTATCCGCGGCGGGTGGGGTTGAAGGCGACGCCGTTATCGGAGAGGAACTTCTGCGGCGCCCCGTGACGTCTGACGGCCAGCTGCACCACCCGCACTGCGGCTTCAGCGGTCTCGGCAGCGGCTACCAGCGATGCCAACGCGAGACGGGAATGGTCATCCAGCAGCTGGAAGATGACGCACGCCACCCCGGTGGAAAGGGTCCACTCCGTGGCATCGATCTGCCATAAACAGTTCGGTGCGGGATAGACGAATCGGCGGTAGGCGCTGCGGGGCTTCTTCTTCGGCTCCGCCGTCACCATTCCGGCCTGGGTGAACAGGCGTGACAAGGTCGCCCGGGATGGAACATCGGTGAATCCCATTCGCCGCAGCCGCGCCAACACGCTCAAGGGCCCATAGTCCAGGCCCTCTTCTTCGAGTTGGGTGCGGATCTTCACCACCAGGACGACCATGTCATCACTCGTGCGGTTGGGGCTCGCCTTCGGGCGGGTCGAGGTCGGCTCGACGGCCGTCAGCACCCCGCCGGCCACCGCCCGAGCGCGTATTTTGTAGAACCAGGATCGAGACACCCCGTGTTGGGCGCAGAACGCGTCGATCGCGCCGCGGGGCGCATCCGCCGGCCACGACGCAACCAACAAACGGACTTTCGGGCTCGGACGCGACGACTGGGGCGAAGGGTTCATGCCCCAGCAAAGCGGCAAACTGTCCACGAAGTCCTGAGACACACTGTCCACGATGTCCTGAGACATAAATGTCCACGATGTCCTGAGACTTCACA
>DATITT010000145.1:0-10713 GCA_035467435.1 Arthrobacter sp.
CCTTGTCTGCGGATACGTAAGGAGATCGGTTCCCATGCCGAAGATGAAGACCCACAGTGGTGCTAAGAAGCGCTTCAAGCTGACCGGCAGCGGCAAGCTGCGCCGCCAGCAGGCCAACCGCCGCCACTACCTCGAGCACAAGTCCTCCAGGCTGACCCGCCGCCTCGCCGGCGACAAGATCGTCTTCAAGGGCGACGCCAAGGTCATCCGGAAGATGCTCGGCATCTAAGTTCCAAGTTCTCTGACTGTTTGCCACCTGGCAGCAGTCAACTACCAATAAGGCTTCTCAGGCCAGCCGGTTGTTCCGGCAGTAGACGCTTGGGATCAGAATTTTCTAAGGAGTACGCACGTGGCACGTGTGAAGAGGGCGGTCAACGCCCACAAGAAGCGCCGGGTTATCCTTGAACGCGCAAAGGGCTACCGTGGACAGCGTTCACGCCTGTACCGCAAGGCCAAAGAGCAGCTGCTGCACTCGTTTGTGTACAGCTACGGCGACCGCAAGAAGAAGAAGGGCGACTTCCGCCGCCTGTGGATCCAGCGTATCAACGCTGCATCGCGCGCCAACGGCCTGACCTACAACCGTCTGATCCAGGGCCTCAAGGCCGCTGAGGTCGAGGTTGACCGCCGTATGCTGGCCGAGCTGGCCGTCTCCGACGCCAACGCCTTCGCTGCGCTGGTCCAGATCGCCAAGGATTCGCTGCCCGCCGACACGTCGGCTCCGGCCGTCCAGGCTGAAGCTGCACCGGCTGTCAAGAAGCCTGCTGCCAAGAAGGCTCCCGCCAAGAAGCCGGCTGCCAAGAAGCCTGCCGCTGACAAGGCTGCCGAGTAGTACCTGAGGTAGTTCGCGAACTGCGTCGTTCAAGAACCGGCTGGAAAAGCCACTAAGGTTCTTGTATGAACGAAACCGGGCGCCCGCAAGACTTTCCACTCTCCAATCCCCGAGCTGATCGGGTGAGGAAGGTGGCACAGCTTGCCGGGCGCCCGGCCCGTTTAAAGCGCCGCGAGTTCCTGGCGGAGGGGCCGCAGGCGGTCCGTGAAGCCCTCGTCCTGCACGGGAAGAGGCTTGCCGCGGGGGAGCCCGGCATCGTCTATGAGGTCTACGCGAGCGAGTCCTGCCTGGACCGGCACCCGGATCTGGAGACCCTCGCGGAGGGCACCACCGCCTACCTCGCCACCGACGAAGTTCTCGCCGCGATGGCGGACACGGTCACTCCGCAGGGCATTCTTGCGGTCTGCGGCTTCCTGGATGTCAGCCTTGAGCAGGTGCTCGACGCCGGCCCCCGGCTGATCGCCGTGCTGTCCCAGGTCCGGGACCCCGGCAACGCCGGTACCGTGCTGCGGGCAGCTGACGCGGCCGGCGCGGACGCCGTCGTCCTGACAGCGTCCAGCGTGGACATCTACAACCCCAAGGCAGTGCGGTCGACGGCGGGATCCCTCTTCCACCTGCCGGTCGTGCTTGGCGCCGAGATCGGGGAGCTGGCGGCCCGCTGCAGGGAACGCGGCATCGGCGTCCTGGCCGCCGACGGCCACGGCCAGCTCAACCTGGACCGGCTGCAGGACCAGAACGCCGCCCGCCGGCTGGGCGCACCGCCCCGGGAATCCGACTACGCGCTGGAGAACCCGACCGCCTGGCTCTTCGGCAATGAGGCCCAGGGCCTCGCCGAGGAAGAGCTCGCCCTGGCAGACCACCGCGTGGCCGTGCCCGTGTACGGGGCTGCTGAAAGCCTCAACCTTGGCACCGCGGCGACGGTCTGCCTCTACGCCAGCGCCCGCGCACAGCAGGACGGCGCGACCCTTCCCCGCTGAGCCCCCGGCGGTTCCGCGGCATGCGGCCGGCCAACAGGCTCCACGGCCCGAGGCAAAAAAGTACGGCGGGGGTCCACCGAAAGGTGGGCCCCCGCCGTCGTACCTGTGCAGTTATCTGGTGGTCTTGTTGCGTCCTGTGATGGCGCCGTAGACAAGGGCCACCAGGAGGCCGCCGGCAATGGCCAGGAGCCAGGAACCGAGATTCCAGAATTCCATCCTGCCGCCGCCGAAGAGCAGGTCACCGATCCAGCCGCCGACAACTGCACCGACAACTCCGAGCAGGAGGCTGGTGACCCAGCCGCCGCCGACCCTGCCAGGCATAACTGCCTTGACGATTGCACCTACTATGAGTCCGAGAATGATCCAGCCAAGAAAGCCCATTACTCCTCCTACATATTCGTCGGCATCCAAGTGGTGAATCCCGATTATGGCTTCAAGCTAACATAGGCCAGTTTGCTTGTCAGCAGGATCACACTCAATCGTTATCTGCCGGGTGACCTGCGGTGTTGCCGGCCCACCGGGCCGCTTCCCCGGGCCGCTTCCCCGGGTCGGTGCGGTGCCGGGTGCGGTGCCGGGCGCGCCGCTCTGCCGGCCGGGCCACAGCGGTCGACGACGCCGGGACCCGGATCCGCGAGGCAGTGCCGATGGCGTGGGTCATCTCTACCCCGAACCGGACGTTCAGCGGGTCAGCGCGCCGTAGCGGGCGCCTGCTGCGCCACCACGGTTTTCAGGGGCCGCCGGGCGGTAGCCGCAGTGCCGGTTACCGGACCAGCGGCCTCTTGCGTTCCACCAGTCCGCTGATGAGGGCAACGCCGAGGCCCAGGACGGCCAGCCCGGCCCCGACCAGGGCAGGTGCCACGTAGCCCCACCCCCAGGCGATGACGAGGCCGCCGAGGAAGGCGCCCAAAGCGTTGGCGACGTTGAGGGCCGCATGGTTGAGCGAGGAGGCCAGCGAGGGGGCATCCGGGGAAGCATCCAGCAGCCGGGTCTGCAGCGCCGGGACCAGCAGTGCACCGGCGGCGCCGACGACGAAGACCATCACGTAGGCGGACCACGGCCAGTGCACGGCCACGGCGTAGACCACGAGCGCCACGGCAATGCCCGGCAGCACCCAGTAGATGGTTCCCATCACGGACCTGTCCGCGATCCGGCCGCCGACGATGTTGCCGGCCACCATGCCCAGCCCGTAGAGGGCGACCACGAGCGGGAGCCAGGCCGCTGGAATGCCCGCCACGGAGGTCATGGTGTGGGCGATGTAGGTATAGGTGGCGAAGAACCCGCCGAAACCGACGATGCCGATCAGGATCGCCAGCCAGACCTGGAGCCGCTTGAGCGCACCCAGTTCGCGCCGGAAACTCGCATCAGCGTGCGGTTTCTGGAACGGCAGGAACTTCCAGAGCATCACCAGGGTCAGGATTCCGATGACGCCCACCAGCAGGAACAGCAGCCGCCAGCCATATGTCTGGCCCAGCCAGGTGCCAAAGGGGACGCCGATGACGTTGGAAACGGTCAGTCCGGCCATGACCATTGAAATGGCCCAGCCCCGCCTGGTCGGTGCGACCAGTGACGCCGCGATCACGGCCGCGACGCCGAAGAAGGCTCCGTGCGGCAGACCGGCCGCGAAGCGCGACACCAGCATGGTGCCGTAGTCGGGGGCGATGAAGGACGTCAGGTTCGCGATGCTGAAAAACAGCATGAGTCCCAGGGCCAGGTACTTGCGGGGCATCCTGGCGCCGACGGCGGCCAGCAGCGGGGCCCCGATCACCACGCCGAGGGCGTAGGCCGAGATCAGGTGGCCGGCCTCCGGGGTGCTGATGTTGAGCCCCTGCTCCACCTCCTTGAGCAGGCCCATCATGGTGAACTCCGTGGTGCCGATGCCGAACCCGCCCATGGCAAGGGAAACGATGGCAAGGGCAACATGGCGGTTGCCGGTTTTGGGCGCCGCCGGGGCATGTGTGGTGGTAGTCATTCGTCTGCTTTTCGGTGACGTCCCCGGCTGGAGCCAGGAGAATGCGGCAAAATAAATCTGATGTGTGAGCTGAAGTGTGTAACGGGGATGGCACAGTCGGTATTCCGGGTACTCAGGAAGGCGGCCCCCTTCCATTGTCCCCTAAGCCGGCGGCGCCCCTAGACTTGGGGGCGTGACTGGACTCATCAGCGTCGTCGGCGGCGCCGTACTGGATTCCCTGGCCGACCCCGGACGGCTGCTCGTGGCGCGGCGCACGGCGCCCCCGCACTTCGCCGGCATGTGGGAGTTTCCCGGCGGCAAGGTCGAGTCCGGCGAGACGGGCGAGCAGGCCCTGCACCGCGAGCTCCTCGAAGAACTCGGCGTGAGAATCCGGCTCGGCGCCGAACTGGACAGCGGATCCGCAGACGGCTGGCCGCTCAACGAGCGCGCGGCGATGCGGGTGTGGTTCGCGGAACTGCTCGGCGGCGTTCCCCACCCCCTCCAGGACCACGATGAGCTGCGCTGGATCAACCTCCGGAACCGCGGCGAGGTGCTGGGCCTGCCGTGGATCCCGGCTGACCTGCCAATCGTCGAGGCGCTGCTGGACAGGCTGCCGGCACCGGATTCCCCGGCCGTTTCTCCAAACTGAGCTGAGCTTGTGGGCCGCCGGGGCCCCGCCTCTCGCCAAAGCGTGAAGCATGGAACTACGCTGAAGCGAATTGAGAGGAGCATCCCGTGCAGGTCGGTGTCAGACGGGAGCAACGTGCAGGGGAGCGCCGGGTTGCCGCCACACCCGAGACGGTGCAACAGCTCAGGGCCCTCGGCCTGGACGTGGCGGTGGAAAGCAACGCGGGCGCCGAGGCCGGGTACGGGGACGCCGCCTTCGCCGCGGCGGGAGCCTCGATCGTTCCTGAACTGACCGCCGCATCACTGGATGTCCTGCTGCACGTCCGGCCGCTCGAGCCGGAGACCGCGGGGAGCCTGCGGCCCGGCACCATCACCATCGGCTTCGCCTCCCCGGGATCGGAACTGCCCGGCGTGGGCGCCCTCGCCGCCGCAGGTGTCACCTCCTTCGCGCTGGAGCTGGTGCCGCGCATCTCCCGGGCCCAGTCCATGGACGCGCTCAGTTCCCAGTCACTGGTCTCCGGCTACCGCGCCGTCCTGGAGGCGGCCCTGCGCTACCCGAGGTTCTTCCCGCTCTACATGACGGCCGCCGGAACGATCCCGCCCGCACGGGTGCTCATCCTCGGCGCCGGCGTCGCCGGGCTGCAGGCCATCGGCACCGCGAAACGACTGGGGGCGCGGGTCTCCGCGAACGACATCCGCGCGGCCTCCGCCGACGAAGTCGCTTCGATGGGCGGCACGTTCATCCACCTGGATCTCGACGCTCGAACTGCGGCCACGTCCGCTGAGGGCAGCGGCGGCTACGCCCGTGAGCTTGGCGAGGACCGGGCCAAACGCCAGCGCGCCCTGCTGGCCCCGCATGTCGCGGCAGCGGATGTCCTCATCACCACGGCGGCCATCCCCGGCCGGGCGGCCCCCTTGCTGGTGACGACGCAGATGGTGGCCGGCATGCGGGCCGGCTCGGTCGTCGTCGACCTGGCCGCGGAATCCGGCGGAAACGTCGAAGGAGTTCTCGCCGGCCGGGATCTCCAGGTCCCGGTGGACGGCGGATCCGTGACCCTGGTGGGACTGCAGGACGCCGCCTCGGCGATGCCCTCCGACGCTTCCAGACTGTTCGCCAAGAATGTCGCGAACCTGTTGGCCCTGATGACCGCCGACGGCAGGGTTGTCCCGGACTTCGACGACGAAGTGGTCGCCGGCGCCTGCCTGACCCACGGCGGCGCCGTCCGGCATGCCGCTACCGCCGAGGCGCTGGAGGCGCTCAAATGATGGATCCGATCACACTGCTGACGGTGGTGGTGCTCGCCGTGTTCGTAGGATTCGAAGTCGTCTCCAAGGTGACCAGCAAGCTGCACACTCCGCTGATGTCCGGTGCCAACGCCATCCACGGCATCATCCTGGTGGGCGCCATCATCGTGGCCGGGCAGGCCAGTGACCCGTGGCTGCTGGCGATCGCCCTCCTCGCCGTGGTGCTGGCGACCGCCAACCTGGTCGGCGGATTCGTCGTCACGGACCGGATGCTGGAGATGTTCGGCAGCCGGAAGCGTCCCCGGCCCCGTCCCGGCGCGGGCGGGGACGGCAGATGAGCGTCCTCGGCCCCGGATGGACCGCCCTGTTCTACCTGGTGGCCGCCGTCTGCTTCATCCTCGCGCTGAAGGGCCTGAGCTCTCCCCGGACCGCCCGGCGGGGCAACGCCATCGGAGCGGCCGGCGCGCTCGTGGCCGTGGTGACGGTGTTCCTCTCCGCAAAACTGGAGAACATCCCGCTGATCATCGCCGCGATCGCCGTCGGTTCCGCCGTGGCCGTCCCGGTGGCCCGGCGCGTGCAGATGACCCAGATGCCGCAACTGGTCGCACTGTTCAACGGGGTCGGCGGCGGCGCTGCAGCGCTGGTGGCGGTACTCGAACTCGGCCACAGCGGGGACCCCTGGGTGCGGCTGGCCGTGGTCTTCACCATGCTGGTCGGCGCGGTGTCCTTTGCCGGTTCGGCCGTGACGGTCGGCAAGCTGCAGGAGCTGATCAGCACCCGCCCCCTGCTTTTCCCCGGGATGCCGGTGCTGATGGGTGCCGTGGTGCTGGGGGCCGTCGCCGCCGGCGGCGTCGTCGTGGCCACGGGTTCGGTCGGCTGGGCTGTGGCGCTGTTGGTGCTGGGCCTCGGGGCCGGGCTCCTGCTGGTGCTGCCCGTCGGCGGGGCCGACGTGCCGATCGTGATCTCCCTGCTCAACGCCTTCACCGGCCTCGCGGTCGCGGCGTCCGGCATTGTGCTGGGCAATGTGCTCCTGCTGGTCGCCGGCACACTTGTCGGGGCCAGCGGTACCATCCTGACCAAGGTGATGGCCGCGGCCATGGGCCGCGGCGTTGCGGGCATTATGTTCGGCGCGTTCCGGGGCGGCTCGACGGCGGGATCGACCGTGCAAAGCGACCGGCCGGTGCGCTCCTCCTCGCCCGAGGACGTCGCCGTCCAGCTCGGCTATGCGCAACGGGTGGTGATCGTCCCCGGCTACGGACTCGCCGTGGCCCAGGGCCAGCACACGATCGCCGAGCTCGCCACGGCCCTGGCGGCCCGCGGGGTCGAAGTGGTCTTTGCCATCCACCCGGTGGCCGGGCGGATGCCGGGCCACATGAACGTCCTCCTCGCGGAAGCCAACGTCCCCTATGAGGCGCTGAAGGAGCTGGAGGAAGCCAACCCGGAGTTCCCGAACACGGATGTGGCGCTCGTTGTGGGCGCCAACGACGTAGTCAATCCTGCTGCCAAGTCCACCCCCGGGGCCCCGATCTACGGGATGCCGATCCTGGAGGTGGCCCAGGCCGGCCAGGTGATCTTCCTCAAACGCTCCATGCGGCCCGGCTTCGCCGGGATCGAGAACGAGCTGCTGTTTGATCCCAAGACCACCCTCCTGTTTGGTGACGCCAAGGATTCGCTCACCCGGGTCCTGGGAGCCGTAAAGGCCCTCTAGAAAGGCCCTCTGGAGAAAGGCTCTGGAAAGCCCTGTAGAAAGGCCCTCTAGAACAGGGTGGGCTGCGCGGCCGCGTTTGCGGGCCCCGCGCTGTGGATAGCGGCCGTTTCGGGGATGCTCCCGGCGGGATACTGCGCTTCCTCGTCCCGGGGGTCATTGCTGCCGGGATCGTCGTTGAGGTCGCGGTGGCTGAAGCCCTGCGACCCGGAGAAACCGTGGCGGGCCTTGAAGTACCGGATGCGTCCGGACAGCCAGACCCTGTACTCCTTGGAGGCGTAGGAGCCGGTGCCGTACAGCCGCCGGTATTTGCCGGCGAGTTGGGGATGTTCCCTGGCGATCCACTGCATGAACCATTCCCGGGTTCCGGGCTTGAGGTAGAGGGCCCCCGCGGTGACGCCGGTGGCGCCCGCCGCCGCCAGGGAGCCGAACAGCGAATCCAGGGCCTCGTCGCTGTCCGAGAGCCACGGCAGGATGGGCATGGCCATCACCCCGCACGGCAGCCCGGCCTCCCGGAGCCGGGTGATCAGCTTGAGGCGTGCACGGGGACCGGGTGTGCCGGGCTCCACGGCTTCGGAGAGGTGCTCATCCGTCATCGCCAGCGAGATGCCCACACCGACGGGCACCTGGGCGGCGGCATGCTTCAGGAGCGGGATGTCCCGGGCCAGCAGCGTGCCCTTGGTCAGGATTGACAGGGGAGTGCCGGAATCGGCCAGGGCCCCGATGATGCCCGGCATGAGCTGGTAGCGGCCCTCGGCCCGCTGGTAGGGATCCGTGTTGGTGCCGAGGGCCACATGCTGCCGCCCCCAGGAGGGCTTGGCCAGTTCCCGGCGCAGCACCTCGGCGGCGTTGATCTTCACCACCACCTGGCTGTCAAAGTCCAGCCCGGCGTCGAAGTCGAGGTAGGTGTGGCTCTTCCGGGCGAAACAGTAGACGCAGGCATGGCTGCAGCCGCGGTAAGGGTTGATGGTCCACTCGAACGGCATCCGCGAACCGGCGACCACTTTGTTGAGCACCGATTTGGCGGTGACCTCATGGAAAGTGACGCCGGCAAACTCGGGGGTGGTCACGGAACGCACCAGCCCGATCAGGGGCAGCAGTGCATCGGTGGCCGCGGGCCGGCTGCGTCCGCTGGGGTCTCCGGGCGCACCGTCACCCGGGGACCCGGGTCCTGCGGCGCGGGTTCCCAGGGATTTGTCTCCGGGCGCCGGTTTGAGTGCTTGTGCGTCCCATCTCATGGCTCCATTCGAATGTATGTTCGAGTTTAAGTCAAGGACCCGTGCCGTATGCCGCCGGACTGGTTAGCCCTCGGGCATACCCTCGGGCATACCGTCCGGTGTGTCCCCGGATTGCCCCGGGCTTGCCACCCGGCCGCCTTGTTAGGCTGGGGCGATGATTCTCCTGACAGGTTTCGAGCCCTTCGGCGGCGAACGTACCAACCCGTCATGGTCGGCAGCGCGGGCGGCCGCGGACCGGCTCCGGGCCGAGGGACTCGATGCGCAGGCCGTGCGGCTGCCCTGCGTCTTTGGGGACGCGGTCCGCGTGCTGGAAGCGGCGCTGGAGCAGTACCGCCCGGACCTGGTGGTCTGCGCGGGCCAGGCCGGCGGACGGCCCCGGGTCTCACTGGAACGGATCGCGATCAACTGCGACGACGCGCGGATCCCGGACAATGCCGGTAACGCCCCCGTGGACCAGCCGGTGGTCACCGGGGGACCGGCCGCGTACTTCAGCACCCTCCCGGTCAAGGCGGCGCTCGCGGCCCTCCTGGCGTCTGGGATCCCCGCCGAGGTATCCCAGACCGCCGGAACTTACGTCTGCAACCACCTTTTCTACGGGCTGATGCACGCCCTGCGGCTTCGGCCCGGAACCCGGGGCGGCTTTGTCCACGTTCCCTACGAGCCGGCCCAGCTGCCGCCAGGGAGCACCGCTCCGGCGCTGCCGCTGGAACAGCTGGCGGAGGCGCTCGCCGTCGTCGTCCGCAGCACCCTGGCTACGACAGTGGATCTCAGGACCGCCGCCGGCGCCACGCACTAGCCGGCCCTGGAGCAGGCAGGGTCCGGACCCTGCCTGCTCCGGACCCTGCCTGCTCCGGACCCGGCGAGCCGCGGACCCTGCCTGTCCCCTGCGTCTCAGCCGAGCAGTTCCCACACGACGTTGACGGTGGCACTGACGCTGGATTCGCCGGCCTCCACGGTGAGCGACTCCACCGCGGCAACCCGCTGCATATTCGCCACCGGGATCGGCGCCGGGTGACCGGTCTGCTGCGTGAGCGAAACCACCCTGCCCAGCGACGCCCCGGCAAGGGACGCAAAGTGCCCGGCCGTGGTGAGGGCGTCCTGCCAGGCCGCCTCGCGGGCCCGGGCGGTGACGGCCGCGGGATCAGCGAAGCCGAGTTCCAGCCCGTTGAGCCGGACATCGTTGCCGCCGGCCGCGACCGCGGCGGCGATGACCTCCGACGATGCTGCCAGCTCCCTGATCCGGACACTCAGCACGCTGGACGCCAGGTAGCCAGAGACGACCTGCCCCCGGCCCTCCTGCCAGTTCACCTCGGCGCGGACGTTCAGTCCCGACGTCGTGATGTCAGGGTCCGCGACGCCATAGCTGCGAAGTGCCGCCGTGATGGCCGAGGAGACCCGGCCGGCCTCGGCGTACGCCGCGCCGACGTCCTCCCGGCGGCACTCGACGCCGATCGAGAGGGTCAGCAGGTCCGGTGCGGCTTCCGCGCTGCCGGATCCGGTGACGGAGATGGTCCTGGGGCTGTCGCTCATGTCATGCCTCGTTCCGTTCGGGGGCCATCGGGCCCGGCTGGCCTTTCCGGCCCGTCCTGCCGGGGTGCATGGATCCGGTGTTGATGGATCCCCTGTTGGTGGATCCGGTGTGGTTGTAGCCGGTGTTCAGCTCCGGGTAGCCGCTGGCCTGCAGCCCGGCGTGCCGTTCGAAGACGTTGCGGGTGCCGGGGTTGCCGGTCCGGGCCAGGGACCAGCCTGCGGCGAGGAAGTACAGCGGCAGGAACGGCAGGCCCAGGCACCAGGCGTACTGGGTGCAGTGGCGCTCCTCGTGCCCCAGCAGCGCCGGGTTGGCCAGGGCCTCCGCGGGCCCGGCCCGGAAGATCACCACATTGCCGACCGTGAAGGCGCCGGCGAAAGGCAGCCGCCAGCGGTATCCGGTGGCAATCAGCAGTCCCCGGGGACCGCGGCGGACGGGGGCGCGGGCACAGCCGGCCAGCAGCAACCCCAGGGGAGTTGTTGCATTGAATACATTGGCCAGCTGCCGCAGCCGTTGCCCGGGCGTCATGAGGCCATGCTAGCCGGGGACCCGCCGGCGGGATACGAACCACTGGGATGGAGAGAGTGGATGGAGAGAGTGGATGGAGAGAGGGGAC
>DATITT010000146.1:0-1943 GCA_035467435.1 Arthrobacter sp.
CGCGGCACCGGCCCCGGAGACGATCGTCGAACTGCTGGAGAACCGCGGCGTGCAGTACACCAGCTGGGACGGCTGGCTGGCCCTGGACGCGCACGAGCGGTCCCTCGGCGGGAAGGCCAGCGCCGACGGCATCCAGCGTGAGCGCATCAAGGTGGTCCCGCGCGGGGACATGGTGGAAATTTCCCGCGGCGGGGTGGCCGCAGAGGTCTGACCCCCTGACCCTCACCGCCCAGAGCAACGCGGGGTCACTACGCGCCCATCCCGGAGGGGATTATGGGCCGTACGTGACCCCGCGTTGCTGGTTGGGTGGCGGAAAATGGGGGTTTAGTCAGTAGGCTTACCGTCATGGATGAGCAGCACATGCCGGCAGCCCCCATGCCGGCAACCCCCGGAGCAGGAGTCCGCCGACCGGGAGCCCGCCGATGAGGCTCCGGCACAGCAACGCGTCCGGCCGCGGGTACCGCCGGGTCGCGGCCGGGGCCGGCTTCGGCTACAAGGACCTGGACGGCTCCACCCTGCCGCCCGGGCCGGTGCGCGAACGCCTGGAAAGCATCGGCATCCCGCCGGCCTGGACGGACGTCTGGATTGCGCCGTACGACAACGGGCACATCCAGGCCACGGGGCTCGACGCCGTCGGCCGGCGGCAGTACATCTACCACCCGGGCTGGCGCGAGAAGAAGGACCGGCTGAAGTTCGACCGCGCCCTCCAGCTCGCCGAAACCCTGCCGGCCGCGCGCCGGCTCGTCACTCTGGACCTCCGCTCGGAGGGCCTCACCCGGGAGCGGGTGCTGGCCGCCGCCTTCAGGATGCTGGACAGCGGCTCGCTGCGGGTCGGCTCCGAGCGCTACACGAACGAGAACGGCAGCCACGGCCTCGCCACCCTGCTCTGCGCCCACGTCGGCCTGCGCAGGGACGAGCTCCGGCTCAGTTTCCCCGCCAAGAGCGGCAAGAACTGGGAATCGCGGATCAACGACGCCGACCTGGCCGCCGTCGTGCGCCAGCTCAAGCGCCGTGGCGGCAACGCCCGCCTGCTGGCCTACAAGGACGGCCGGAGCTGGCACCCGGTGTCCAGCTCGGACATCAACCAGTACGTCAAGGAGCGCACCGGCCAGGACTTCACTGCCAAGGACTTCCGCACCCTGCGCGGGACGGTGGCCGCGGCCGCCAGCCTGGCGCGGAGCGGCCCGCAGCCGAAGGTGTCTGCCCGCAGGCGCGCGGTGAGCCGGGCCATGCTGGACGCCGCCGACGTCCTTGGCAACACGCCGTCGATCGCCCGGAAGAGCTACGTGGATCCCCGGGTCCTGGACCATTTCGCCGCGGGGGAGACCATCGACCCGAAGCGGCTGGACTCCGCCGAGTCCGAGGTCCGCGCCCTGCTGTACCAGGAAGGCGACGTCGTTCCGCTGCGGAGCGCCGCGGGCTAGCCGGCGGGCCCCGGTGATTCCATGCCGCCGGGTCTGCGCAGGGAAAACTCCGTCCCCGGAACTACCACCTTTTTCATAAGTGTGCTTACCATAGCCGGGTCGTGGCCTTTCGTGGGCGGCGGCAGTTCCGGATTCGACCTCAGACGATAGGAAGCTCAACATGGCAGGTAATCTCGTTGCCCGATCCATCCACGACCTGACGGCGGGTGCCTGGTTCGGCGGTTCGCTGATGGGCGCCATTGGGCTGAACGGGGCGGCGGCGGAAGCCAAGGATCCGGCCGAACGCACCCGGCTGTCGAGCCTGGGCTGGAAGAAGTGGGCCCCGGTCCAGACAGCGGCCTTCGGCGCGCACCTCCTCTCCGGCCTCGCCATCATGTGGGAAAACAAGGGCCGGATGGCCAAGCAGGACGGCGTCACGCGCCTCAGCGTCATCAAGTCCATCGTCACCCTCGCCGGTGCCGGTGTGAGCCTGTACGCCGGGCTTCAGGGCGCCAAGGTGGACAAGCTGGCCAGCGAAGG
>DATITT010000147.1:0-6199 GCA_035467435.1 Arthrobacter sp.
ACGTCGTACCCGCCGGCGTCACCGCCCCATCCAGAACACGCGACGGATAATTCAACCGCCCCACCGCATTCTTCGACTTCGACACCACCCACACCCCACCATCATTCAACTCCACCTCAGTGGTCTTAAACCCCGGATAGAGCACGGCAGCGGTGACCAGCACCGCGGCAGCGGAGACGGAGGCGGTCAGGGTGATGACCTTGCTGCGCCGTTTGTGTGACCCCGGACGATTAAAGCCCGGCTTCCTGGACCCCAGCGTGGCGAAAGGACGTGTCACGGCTTCAGATTTCCTTCGCAATGGCGTGGTGGTTCCCGGGACGGACCCGAGACAAGGCCCTCAGTTCCCGCGACAGCCTACCGAAGTGCCCCGGTGTGCGCGATGGGAAGGACTGCCCACCGGCCGGCGCCCGCCAGGGGCCCGGCGCGGCTATGGCGTCGCTCCCACCGCGAAGGTGCAGAGCGGAACGCCGCTCTGCCCGGGCGGGCCAATCAGGGTGTGGGTGGAATTGATCCAGCGGGTCGCGTTCGGCGAACCGCGCATGATGTAGTACCACTGGCCGTCGCCGCTGTAGAAGGTGCCGTGCGGCTTCCAGCACATAACGTCGAACGTGTCGAGGTGCGACATCCAGGGTCTGGTGTAGCCCGTCTTTCCATCGCAGGTGAAGTTCCCCGGCTGGCTGTTGTCGTAGGACGTCGCGCCCGGCAGGTCCGTGCAGCTGCGGTCCATGCCGCTGTTGAGACGTGTGGTCCAGCGGGCCTTCTCGGCGCCGGACTGGGCGGACGCCGAGGCGACCGGACCGCCGGTCCCGAGCGAGTTGACGGTCTGGACCTGGATCCGGTGTGGTTCGCTGAAGCCGCCGGTGTTGACTGTCCGGCTTCCGGAGGCCGGGACCCGTTCCCAGGCTCCGTCGTCGATCTTGATCTGCGTGTAGGCAACGTCGTTGGTCGTCGTCGAGGGCGAGCTCCAGCTGAAACTGAGGTTCCGTTGGTTTTCGGCGCCATTCTGGCCCGACGCCGAGGGAGTCCCGGGCGCGCCGTGCGGTGTGGCGCCGGCCCCGGCACTGGCGTCCGCGCTCGGCGCCACGGTGGAGTTGGCGACCACCGTGATGGTCGTGGCGGCCCCGTTCGTGAACCCGCCGACGGTCTGCCCGGGCCTGATGGGACCGGACTGGCCGGTGGTGGCCCGGTACGTGTAGCTGACCTCATTGGGCGCCGAGCCATTGCGCTCCGCGTTGGTGAGTTCCCGGAAGTTGATCGTCACGGCCCTGCCTGCAGCGCCGGTGTTGGCCTCGGTGGCGCTCACCCCGGAGACTGCCGAGAGCTTGCCGGTGGCGCGGCGCGGCGCGGACGGGGCGCTGACGGCGCCCTTGCCGGCCTTGTTCTCGGCCTGGACGGTGAACGTGTAGGACGCCTCGGAGTTGTTCGCGGTGAAGTTCGCGGTCCGGACCGTTCCGGCCACCATTTGGGTCTGGGTGGTCCCGCCGCCGCCGCTCATGGTGACGTAGTAGTTCCTGATCGCGTCGCCGTTGGTGTTCGGCTCGGCCCAGTTCACCTTGAGCTGGTTCGAGGTCCCCACGGAGGAGGCAACCGTCGTCGTTGGTGCCGCCGGGGCCGCGGGAACACCGGCGGGGTTGTCCTCGGCGGAGTAGATGCCCCACTCGGACGGGCCAAGCTCGTTCACGGCCTGGGCGCGCACCTTGTACCGGACGCCGTTGGTCAGTCCCGGCCAGGTGTAGTTCAGGCCGGTGACGCCGTTCTTCACGGCAATCCCGGTGGCCGGCGGCGGGGAGATCTCCAGGTTGTAGCCCTTGACGGCCGAACCCTCGGTCCTGGCCGGGGCCCAGTTGATCACCATGTTCTTGTCGCCGGCTTTGACGGTCGGGGCCTCCGGCGGGGACGGCTTCTCGTCCGGCCTGATTTCGTTGGACGCCGCCGAGGGCGCCGACTCCCCCACCTCGTTGGTGGCGGTGACGGTGAAGACGTACTTGACGTCGTTTGTCAGGCCACTGAGCGTGCACGTGGTGGTGGGACAGTCCTGGCTGAAGCCGCTGGAACTCACGGTGTATTTGCTGATGACCGCGCCGTTGTCCGAGGGCGGGGCCCATTTGAGCACGGCGGTTCGGCTGCGGACCTCCGTCGCGGAGGGTGCCGAGGGGGCATCCGGCTTGTCCCGGACCGTGATCCGGACCCGGCCGTCGGTCTGCCGGGAGACGTCGTTGGTCTTGTCCATCACGGTGTAGCGCAGCACCATCACGCCCTTGAACCCGGCGGCCGGGGTGACGGTGATCGAGTCGCCGGCAATGGCAGGCTGGCCAGCGGCGGATCCGGTTTCCACCGTTGCGGCGGCAATCCTCAGCGGCGTATCGCTGAAGGGGTTGAAGTCGTTGGCGAGCACGTTGATGGTCTCGGCCCTGCCGGCATTGGCCTTATCGATGACGTCCTCGTTCGCGACCGCCAGCGGGCGGTTGGACGCGACGACGGTTGCCGTGACGCTGGCCTTGACCGGCTCCGAGCGGCCGTCGGTGACCTTGAGCGGGATGCTGCCCTTCCACCCGGCGGCCTTTGCCGCGTCAGCGCTGACCTTCAGGGTCCCGCCGTCCACGGAGGCCTTGAACCCGTCCGGCAGGGTGCCGTCGAGCTCGAACCTGAGCTTTTCCTGGTCGCCGGCGTCCACATCCTTGGCGAGGTTGCCGAGCTCCAGGCTGACGGACTCGGACTGCGGCACCTCAAGATCGGTCCCGCTGAAGGTGGGCTGGTGGTTGGCGTTCGGATCCGGGATGACCTTGGTGATGATGCTCAGGGTCGATTTGAGGCCCTGCGGATCGTCCGGACCGGTGCCGTCGGTGACCTCGAAGGTCACGGAGCCCGGGCCGACGTAGTCCTTGAGCGCGGCGTAGCGCAGCGCGGTGCCGTTCCCGGCCACCACGTTCTCCGTTCCGGCTCCCTGCACCCGGACCTTGTCCACCTGCGTGATGCGCGGGGTGCGTCCGTCCCGGACCCGGACATACTCGTTCAGGTCGAGGGTGATTTCCTGGCCGGCCATCACCTCGACGACATCGGTGCGCGCCAGGGTGGGGTGTTGCTCGCCCTGGCCGGGAACCCAGATGACCGCGGTCCCGCTTTGGCCGTCCACGTCGGTGACGGTGTAAGGGACCAGCTGGTCCTTCGGGACCAGGGCCACGACGACGTTGCCGTCGCCTCCGACGCGTGCGTTCGGGTTGCCGTCCGGCAGGGACACCTTGAGTTCGGAGGCGACGCCGTCGGGGTCCGAGTCGTTCTTCAGGACCGGGACGTCGACGGCGGACTTGCCGAGCGTCTCCGCGGAGGTGACCACGTCGTCCTTGGCGACCGGGAGCTTGAGGGCCGCGTCCGGGCTGATCCGGACGCGGATGACGGCGCTGCCCTGGGCTTTCTTGTCGTCCTGGATTTTGTAGCTGACGCTCTCGTTGCCGGCGGTGCCGGGCGCAGTGAGGAGAACCTTGCCGCCGTCGATTGCTTCGACCTGCAGTTCGGGGCGGGCCTCGAACGCGTTGGACACCAGGCTGATCGGATCCCCGTCAGGGTCCGAGTCGTTGGTGAGTGCGTCAACGGCGATTTTGCGGCCGGGGCGGACATCGACGGCGTCGTCCATGGCGATGGGTTTCTGGTTGTTGGCTTCCGGCGGGGCGATGCCAACAATCACGGTTCCGGTGTTTTCGGCGCCGATCCGGTCCCGCACGCGGTAGCTGAAGGTGTCCGTGCCGGCGGCGTCGCCGGCGGCGGTGAATTCGAGGTAGCCGTCCTTGACCACGGCCGTGCCCATGGCGGGGGCCTTGTCGATGCCGGTCAGCTGGACGGAGTCGCCGTCGGAGTCAATGCCGTCCAGCGGCACGGGGATGCGGACCACCATGCCGGCAACCACCCGGGCGGTCAGGTTTTTCGGTTCCGGCCGGGTGTTCCGCTCGTCGTCGCGGGCCCGGATCCGGATGGTGAGCTGCTGGGAGTCAGACTGTCCGGAGTCGTTGGTGACCTTGTAGATCGCGTACACGGTTTTGGGCGCTTCGCCGGCAATGAAGCGCAGGGTGTTGCCGGAGTGGAAGATGCGGCCGTCGGCGGCGTCGGGCTGCTGCGCGAGTACCGGCTCGAGGGTCAGCTCGCCGCCGTTGGGGTCGGTGTCGTTCTCGAGGACCGGAATGGTGACGACGTCGCCGGCCCGCACGGTGGCTTCGTCCGGTTTGGCCTGCGGGGCCTGGAGTTTGGTGGGGGCCGGGACCACGAGGACGGCGATCTCGCCGCTGGCTGAGGACTTGCCGTTGGAGATGGTGTATTTGACGTTGAGCTGGCCCTGCGCGCGGATGTCGGTGATCCGGACCACCGAGTGGTCCAGGACGGCGACGCTCACGGGCTGCCCGTCAGCGGCCGTGACGGACTGGACCACCAGCACGCCGCCGGAGGGATCGGAGTCGTTGCCCAGGACATCCACCAGGACGCTGCCGCCGCTGGGGAGCAGGGCGGTGTCCCGCACGGCCACCGGGGCGCCGTCGCCGTTGCCGGGCACGACGTCGACCCGGACCAGCTGCTGGGCGCTGGCCGGGCCGTTGGTCACGAGGTAGGTGACGTAGTGGGCGCCCTGGGCGGTGGAGTTGAACGTGAAGGTCTGCTGGTCGGCGCCGATCGTGGCGGTGGAGTTGCCGTCCGGGGTGACCTGGGCGAGGCGGAGCGCTCCGCCCTGGGGATCCGAGTCGTTTGTGAGCGGGGCGATGACGGTGTCCACGCCGGCGACGGCGACGATGTGGTCCGCGTTGGCGATCGGCGGCAGGGCGCCGGGCGCCCGGACGTCGACGGTGATCTTGCCTTCGGTGCTGGACTGGCCGTCGGAGACCGTGACGGTGACGATCTTGCGGCCGGGCTCGGCGCCGGCATCCTGGAAGCTGAGCAGGCCGTCGGGGCGGGCCCTGACCTGGTCGCGGGGATCGCTGCTGGCGGCGCTGACGACGTAGAGGTCGTCGCCGTCGGGGTCGATCCAGTCCGGGAGGATGTTCTGGGTGACAAGCTTGCCGGACTGCACCACGAGGGAGGTGTTCCGGTTGGGTTTCTGCCGCGGCGCGGAGTTCTCCCCCGCGGGGATGACGGTGAGCGTGACGTCGGCGGAGGCGGAGAGCCCGCGGCCGTCGTCCGCCGAATATTTGAACGTCTCCGAGCCGGTCTGGTCCGCCGGCACGCTGACCTGGAAACCGGTGGAGCCGTAGATCGGTGCCAGGAGTCCGGACTTGATCGGATCGGGCGCCCGGACGGTGAGGATGTCGCCGTCGGGGTCGGTGTCGTTGTCGAGCACGGGGAGGATGGTGGTCTTGCCGGCGCGCACGCCGAAGCTGTCCGGCTTGGCCACGGGGGCGCCGTTCGGTTTGGTGCGGTCCGGGAGAACGGTCTGCTGGACCTCGTCGGCGGAGTCTTTGTCCGCGTCGTCGGAGGTCTCCTGCGGCGGGATGACGTCGTCCCAGTTGTTGACGAGCTGCATGTTCTGGTTGACCAGCCAGACATTGCCCGAATTCACATCATTGAGGACCACCAGGTCCCGGTTCACCCGGAACACATAACTTGGCGACGCGCTGGCCTTGGGCCCATCCACCGACTTGTCATCAGCATCATTGACACACTCACGCACATACCTGTTCGCCCCCGACCACGCCGCATGCACACACCCGCCCAGCTGCACCGGCGCCGCCGGAACACCCTGCCCGCCGAACGTGACCGTCTTCGCCGTCGAACCATCCAGCGGCTGGCGCAGCAGCGCCTTCGGCGTCGCGACCGCCACCGCATCCGCCGCCGGACCCGAAAGCTGCAGCTTCGCATCCCGCGCCTCCGCCAACGCCAGCTCACGCCCGCCCGGCAGGAACAACTTCCCCCGCCCCGCATCCAGCACCACCGGCTGGTCCCCCACGACCGCCAACTGCAGATCCCCGGCACCCTTCAGCCCGTCCCACGAACTCACCGTCGAATCCGTCACCGCACCCCCGGCATCCACACTCGTCACCGTGACCTGCCCGGACTTCGGATCCGCACTGTAAATCCGGTCATCAGCCCCGACCGCCGACACCGTCCCGGCCGACCCCGTCAACACCGGCTCCGAACTCTCCTCATCAAAACCATTCACCGTCGACGGCGACAACGCCCACACCGTGCCCTTGGCCGCATCCGTCACCGACATGACCTTCGACCC
>DATITT010000148.1:0-9741 GCA_035467435.1 Arthrobacter sp.
TTGCCCTATCACTTTTGGTCTCCAAAGGACGTCAATGAGGACCAAAAGTGATAGGGCAACGGGCGGGAAAAGCTGGGGATTAGTGGAACTGGCCTTCTTCGGTGGATCCCACCAGAGCCAGGGTGGATGCGTTCGGGTTGAGCGCGGTTGCGATGTCGTCGAAGTAGCCGGTGCCGACTTCGCGCTGGTGCTTGGTCGCGGTGTAGCCGCGGGATTCGGAGGCGAATTCCTTCTCCTGCAGCTCGACGTAGGCGCTCATGCCTTCACGGGCGTAACCGTGGGCGAGGTCGAACATCGAGTAGTTCAGGGCGTGGAAGCCGGCCAGGGTGATGAACTGGAAGGTGAAGCCCATGGCGCCGAGTTCGCGCTGGAACTTGGCGATCGTGGCGTCGTCGAGGTGCTTCTTCCAGTTGAACGACGGGGAGCAGTTGTAGGAAAGCATCTGGTCCGGGAAGTCTGCCTTGACGGCTTCGGCGAACTTGCGGGCCAGCTCCAGGTCCGGGGTGCCCGTCTCCATCCAGATGAGGTCGGAGTACGGGGCGTAGGCCTTGGCGCGGGCGATGCAGGGTTCGATCCCGTTGCGGACCTTGTAGAAGCCTTCCGCGGTCCGCTCGCCCGTGACGAATTCCTGGTCGCGCTCGTCGACGTCGGAGGTGATCAGGGTGGCCGCCTCGGCGTCGGTGCGGGCGATGATGACGGACGGGGTGCCCGCGACGTCGGCGGCCAGGCGGGCGGCGTTCAGGGTGCGCACGTGCTGCTGGCTGGGGATCAGGACCTTGCCGCCGAGGTGGCCGCACTTCTTCTCCGAGGCGAGCTGGTCTTCCCAGTGCACGCCCGAGGCGCCGGCCTGGATCATGGCCTTCATCAGCTCGTAGGCGTTGAGCGGGCCACCGAAACCGGCCTCGGCGTCGGCGACGATCGGGACCATCCAGTCCTCGACGGTCTGGATGCCCTCGGAGAACTCAATCTGGTCGGCGCGGAGCAGGGCGTTGTTGATGCGGCGGACCACGGTCGGAACCGAGTTGGCCGGGTACAGGGACTGGTCCGGGTAGGTGTGGCCGGAGTTGTTGGCATCGGCGGCAACCTGCCAGCCGGAGAGGTAGATGGCGCGGAGGCCGGCCTTGACCTGCTGCACGGCCTGGTTGCCGGTCAGTGCACCGAGAGCGTTGGTGTACTTGCCTTCCTTGTGTTCCGTGGTCAGCTGCTCCCACAGCTTCTCGGAGCCGCGGCGGGCCAGGGTGTGCTCCTCGGAGACGCGGCCGCGGAGGCGGACGACGTCGGAGGCCTTGTAGTCCCGGGTGACACCTGCCCAGCGCGGGTTGTCAGCCCACTCGAGCTCCAGTGCGGCGGCCTGCTGATCGGGCGTCTGGGTGGGCTCAAATGCTGCAGTCATCTTTGTCTCCTTAGTGTGGCCCCGGGCCGGCCGTACTGCTTCCTCGCAGTGCGACTGGATGATCCGGTGCGGTGTAACTTTTCCGTAAGACCTACTTTTCTATACTTTCAACCGGCTGTCCAGATGAAAGTAGTGGAAAGAAGTTCATTTCTTCGCGTATTCTTAATAAATGCACCCCGCCAGTTGGAATCGCCCCGCCTCCGCCGCCTCGCCCGCTGTCCCGGAGGTGGATGTCATCAGCATGGGCCGCCGCGTCCGCCACCTCCGCAAGGCCGCCGGACTCACGCTCGATGACCTGAGCGCCACGGTGGGAACGGCCCCCAGCCAGCTGAGCCTGATCGAGAACGGCAAACGCGAGCCCAAACTCGGCCTGCTCCAGCAGCTCGCCGCGGCGCTCGGCGTCAGCATCGACGAGCTGCTGGGCGCGGAGCCGCCCAACCGCCGCGCCGCCCTGGAGATCGAGCTGGAACGCTACCAGCGCAGCCCCATCTACGAGTCCCTCAAACTGCCCAAGATCCGCATCAGCTCGCGGCTCCCGATGGATGTGCTGGAGTCCATGGTGGGGCTGCAGCACGAGCTCGAACGCCGGCTCAACGAGCAGGTCGCGACGCCGGAAGAGGCCCGCCGCGCGAACGGGGAACTCCGCGCCATGATGCGGGAGCGGAACAACTACTTCCCGGAGTACGAGGCCGAAGCGCAGAAGGTCCTGGCCTCCGTCGGGCACACAAGCGGCCCGCTGTCCCATCACGTCATCGCGGACATCGCCGGGCACCTCGGGTTCAGCCTCCACCACGTGGGCGATCTGCCGCACTCCACCCGGTCGGTGACCGACCTGAAGAACCGCCGGATTTATCTCACGCACAACGCGCGCAGCGACCACGACCCGCGCTCGGTGCTGCTGCAGGCGCTGGGCCACTACGTGCTGGGTCACCAGACCCCCACCAACTACGGTGACTTCCTGATGCAGCGGGTGGCCACGAACTACTTCGCCGCCGCGCTCCTGCTCCCGGAGCAGGCGACCGTCGAGTTCCTGCAGAAGGCCAAGCAGGCCAAGGAGATCGCCGTGGAGGACATCCGGGACGCCTTCGCTGTGTCGTACGAGACCGCCGCGCACCGCTTCACCAACCTCGCCACCGAGCACCTGGACCTGCGGACGCACTTCCAGAAGACCCACAAGAGCGGCATCATCTACAAGGCCTATGAGAACGACGGCGTGACGTTCCCGCAGGACCACACCGGCGCCATCGAGGGCCAGCCGTCCTGCAAAAACTGGACGTCCCGGGTGGTCTTTGACGTGCCGGACAAGTTCAGCGCGTACAACCAGTACACGGATACCCCGGCCGGCACGTTCTGGTGCACGGCGCGGACCGAGCGCTCCGCCAACGGCGAATTCTCCTTGTCGGTCGGGGTCCCCTATGCGCAGGTGAAGTGGTTCCGCGGCCGCGAGACTACGGAGCGGTCCAAGTCGACCTGCCCGGACGAAAGTTGCTGCCGGCGCCCGCCGGCGGCCCTGACCTCGGAATGGGCCGGCAACGCCTGGCCCTCGGCGCGGGCCCACTCGCACCTGCTCGCCGCGATGCCGCCGGGCGCCTTCCCCGGCGTGGACGAGACCGAGGTCTACTCGTTCCTGCAGGCGCACTCCGGGAGCTGATGCGGCCGTTCCGGGCGCTGTCCGCTGCCGGGCGGACTATATTTGGCCGTGTCAGCTAGTGGATTCGACCGCGGGAGCGCCCAGCCATGGCCAAGGAACTTGCAACCCAGCTCATCGAACAACTCCAAGCCGCCGGCGTGCAGCGCATCTACGGGATTGTCGGCGACAGCCTCAACCCGATTGTCGACGCGGTCCGGAAGACGGGCGGAGCCGCTAAGGGCGGGATCGACTGGATTCACGTCCGGCATGAGGAGGCCGCCGCGTTCGCGGCGGCGGCGGAGGCACAGCTGACGGGACGTCTGGCTGTCTGCGCAGGCTCCTGCGGGCCGGGAAACCTGCACCTGATCAACGGACTCTACGACGCCAACCGCTCCGGAGCGCCGGTGCTGGCCATCGCCTCGCACCTTCCCAGCAAACAGATCGGCAGCAACTTCTTCCAGGAGACGCACCCGGACCGGCTGTTCAATGAATGCTCGGTGTATTCCGAACTGATCAGCACCGCCGAACAGGCCCCTAGGGTCATGCACAGTGCCATCCAGCACGCCGTCGCGCTCCGGGGCGTCGCCGTCGTCACCCTTCCCGGGGACATTGCCGGGCTGGATGCAGCCGCCGCGGCTCCGTTGCCGGCAACGTTTGTGCCCGCCACGCTGATACCGGCAGCGGAGAGTGTCCGGGAGCTGGCCGAGGCGATCAACGCTGCGGAGAAAGTGGCGATTTTTGCGGGTGCCGGCGTCCAGGGCGCCCATGACCAGGTCATTGCCCTGGCGGAAGCCGTCAACGCACCGATCGGGCATTCGCTCCGCGGCAAAGACTTCATGCAGTATGACAACCCCTACGACATCGGCATGACCGGGCTGCTGGGCTACGGCGCCGCGGCCGAGGGGATCGAGGACGCGGATCTGCTGATCCTGCTCGGCACCGATTTCCCCTACGACCAGTTCCTGCCGGGAACCCGGACGGCGCAGGTGGACCGGGCCGCGCAGAGACTGGGCCGGCGGACCGACGTCGACGTCGCAGTCCACGGCGACGTGCTGCCCACCCTTGCGGCCCTGATGCCCTTGCTGAAGCCGAAGAAGAGCCGACGCTTCCTCGACGCGATGCTCAAGAAGCATGACCGGCTGATGAACAAAGCTGTCGGCGCCTACACACGCAAAGTGGAAAGCAAAGAGCCGATCCACCCCGAATACGCGGCATCGGTGCTGGACCAGGTTGCGGCGAAGGATGCGATCTTCACCGCCGATACCGGCATGTGCAATGTCTGGACCGCCCGGTACATCAACCCGCTCGGTACCCGCCGCCTGATCGGCTCGTACCTGCACGGCTCCATGGCGAACGCACTGCCGCATGCGATCGGCGCCCAGCTGGCCTACCCGGGGCGCCAGGTGGTGTCGGTATCGGGCGACGGCGGCCTGTCGATGCTCCTGGGGGAGCTGATCACCGTGGCCGCACACCGGCTCCCGGTCAACGTGGTGGTGTTCAACAATTCCACCCTGGGCATGGTCAAGCTGGAGATGCTGGTGGACGGGCTCCCGGACTTCGGCGTGGACGTGCCCGATGCCAACTACGCCGCGGTGGCCCGCGCCCTGGGGTTCCACGCCGTCCGCGTCACTGACCCGGTCCGGATCGAGGCCGCGTACCGGGAGGCCTTTGCCCATCCGGGCCCCTCTCTGGTGGAGCTCATCACGGACCCCAATGCGCTCTCCCTCCCGCCGAAAATCAAGGGCGCCCAGGTCCTCGGGTTCGCCACGGCGATGTCCAAGGTGGTCCTTAACCGGGGAGCCGGCGAGGCCGTCAGCATGGCACGGAGCAACCTCCGCAACATCCCACGGCGCTGAACCGGATCCACAGCGGTGAATCAGGATCCAAGTCGCCGGAAACTATCCAGTTCGCCGTAAGCTCTTCCCCTCGAAATGGAGAGTTCCGGCGAACTCAGGGGCCTACGGCAGGATGCCCGGCACCTCGGCCGGGAATGAGCCAATGTACTCCTCGACGGTGTCAAGGTGCTGTGCCATCCTTGGTCCCTCAGGTCGCTGCCGCCGTTGGTGTCAGCGAGGGCCGCCCTGCCAGAGCGCGTCGAACGGTGCTCCCGAGGCCACCCGGTTCCGGATCCCGGCGGTCACAAACGCCTTGGCTGTCCGGGCTGCCTCCAGCGGGGTTGCACCCTTGGCCAGTTCGGCCGTGACGGCGGCGGCCAGGGAGCAGCCGGCACCGGAGACGGCCACTTCGCCCACCTTCGGGGCGGACAGGACTTCCAGCGTCTCGCCGTCGTAGTAGACGTCGACGGCGTCGGGCCCGGCCAGGCGCACACCGCCCTTGGCGAGCACGGCGGCGCCGCTGAGCCCGTGGATCCGGACGGCGGCGGCCTTGAGCGACTCAAGGTCGGTGATTTCCAGGCCGGAGAGGGACTCGGCCTCGAAGTGGTTCGGTGTGACAAACGTGGCCAGCGGCAGGATCTGCGCTTTGAGGGCCTGGTCCGTATCCAGCGCGTGGCCAGGCTCCTGGCCCTTGCAGATCAGCACCGGATCCAGCACCACGTTCGTGAACGCAGCGCCGGCCAGCGCCGTGGCGACCGTCGAAATCGTCGCCGGGCTGCCCAGCATGCCGATCTTCACGGTATCCAGCACTGACGGTGCGCCGGACGCGGCACCGTAGGCCGCCGTTGTCGCCTCGAGCTGGTCGGCGATGACCTGCTGGTCGAGCGCGACGAAGCGGTGGTTCCAGTTGTCCTGCGGATCGAAGGAAACGATGCATGTCAGGTTGGCGATGCCGAAGACTCCGAGTTCCTGGAAGGTCTTCAGGTCAGCCTGCGCTCCGGCGCCGCCGGTCGCTTCGGAGCCTGCGATGGTCAGGGCGACGGCGGGCGTGGCCGCGGCGGCGTCGGAGGCGGCATCGGAATCAGCCGGGGACGCGGAGTCAAACGCGGTGGAAGTCATGGATCCATCCTGCCACTCCAGGGAAACCCTGCGCATTGTGCGCATGACCAGTATGAACACAACCCACGTGTTCCGGATCGCCGGGAATATGGTGGCGGACGGCGTTGCTAACTTTCGGCGCCGGATCCAGGAAGGTTCATTGATGAGCACCCAGTTGTCCGAATCGGCGCAGACGAGAAGAGCCGTCAGCAATATTCTCAAAGGCTCCGCCGGCAACCTTGTCGAGTGGTTCGATGTTTATATCTACACGGCATTCTCCGCCTACTTCGCCGTCCACTTCTTCAGCTCCGAGGACCCGCTGCAGAGCAATCTGGAAGCAATGGCCGTCTTCGCTGTCACGTTTCTGATGCGCCCGATCGGCGCCTGGTTCTTTGGCCGCTACGCGGACCGTAACGGCCGCAAAGCCGCGCTGACGCTGAGTGTGACCATGATGTCCGCCGGCTCCTTCGCCATTGCGTTACTGCCCACCAAAGAGGTCATCGGCGTCTGGGCGCTGGTCCTCCTGGTGCTCATCCGGCTGCTGCAGGGCTTCTCCGTAGGCGGCGAGTACGGTACCAGCGCCACCTACATGTCCGAGGCCGCTACCGCGAAGCGCCGCGGCTTCTTCTCCAGCTTCCAGTACGTCACACTCATTGGCGGGCAGATGCTGGCGCTGCTGGTGCTCGTCATCCTGGAACGTAGCCTCGGCAAGGACGTCCTGGGGGAGTGGGGCTGGCGGATTCCGTTCGCAATCGGCGGCGTTGCTGCGCTCGTGGTTTTCTGGATACGCCGGTCCATGGAGGAAACCATCTCTGCGGATCAGACTGCCGCCGCCAGGGCCGGGGCAGCCGGCGGTGAAGCCGAGCCGGGAACCATGAAACTGCTGTTCACCCAGCACTGGAAGTCCTTGCTGATCTGCATCGGCGTCACCCTGGGCGGCACGATGGCGTTCTACACCTACACCAACTTCACACTGTCGTTCATGCAGAACACCAGCGGCATCGCCAAGGAAACCACGTCCGTCATCAGCTTCTGGGCACTGTTCATCTTCATGCTCCTGCAGCCGGTCTACGGAATGATTTCGGACCGCGTCGGCCGCAGGCCGCTGCTGCTCTGGTTCGGCATCTCCGGCGTATTGCTGACGTGGCCGCTGCTCTCCGCGCTGGCCGGCACGAAGGATCCGTTCACCGCGTTCCTGCTGATGATGGGTGGCCTGCTGGTTGTCGGCGGCTACACCTCGATCAACGCCCTCGTGAAGGCCGAGCTGTTCCCGGCGTCCATCCGGGCCCTCGGCGTCGGCCTCGGCTACGCGATCGCCAACTCGCTGTTCGGCGGCACCACGCCGCTGGTGGGTGCGGCGTTCCAGAAGGCCGGACAGGTGGAAATTTTCTTCACCTACATCACCGTGGGCATCGGTATTTCGCTGCTGGTCTACATCTTCGCGCTGAAGAACAAGAAGTCCACGCACCTGGACCACGAACAGGGCCACGCGTGGGAGCCCGCTGCCGCCCCGGCTGGGCCGGTCGACGGCCGCAAGGACGACGACAAGGACCTCGTCGACGCCTTGCGCCGCTAGCTTTGTGGGCCGCCGGACTGGCGGCGAAAACGACGACGGCGGGTTGCCGGCTCCGGGACTTTGGTCCGGCAGCCGGCGGCCCGCCGCCGTCGTTCAGGGGCCGAGGACCATGCCCGCAGGGAGAGGCCGATCAGGCCGGCAAGGGGAACGCCGGGTATCACCCAGGCGAAGCCCGGCTGGAGGGGAAAGTGCCTGCTCGTTTCCAAGCCATGCCGCTACTCCAGCGGGGCCGCGCGCTGCGGCCGGTGGGCAGGCCCTCCTGGCCCGTGGCTCCAGCAACGGCCCCAGGCAACGGGGTGAGAGAATGGTAGACGGTTCCGGCAGCTTGTTCCCCGGATCCGTCCAGTGCTAATACAGCCGGCAGCCCAGCGTGGTCCTCTTCGAGGATCCGGGACGCCGAGCGAACCACTATGAATGGAACACCCATGACTTCCGCCCAGACGTTACCGGCCGCAGCGCCGCCAAAGTTCGCCTCTATCGGATCCTCCTACTTCGGGATCCTGCTCGCCGTCATGGCCGTGGTGCTGATTCTGTCCAACATCGGGGCATCGAAGGGCGTCGCGATCGGCCCGGTCATCACCGACGGCGGCTTCTTCCTCTTCCCGCTGGCCTACATCCTCGGGGACGTCATCAGCGAGGTTTACGGGTTCAAGGTGGCCCGAAAAGCCATCATCACCGCCTTCGCGCTGTCCGTCTTTGCATCGCTCTGCTACTGGATCATCATCGCCCTGCCCGGCTTCAGCGACGACTTCGGTGCCGCCAAGCAGTCCGCGCTGGAAGGCGCACTGGGCCCGGTTCCGCAGATTGTGCTGGCCTCCCTGCTGGCGTTCCTGGCCGGGCAGACCATCAACGCGTGGATCCTCGTGAAGATGAAGGCACGTACGGGGGAGAAGTCCCTCTGGGCACGCATCATGGGGTCTTCGGTTGCCGGCGAGTTCGTGGACACCCTGATCTTCTGCAGCATCGCCGCCTCCGTGATCGGAATTACCGACGTCGGCACGTTCGTGAACTACGTCGTCGTGGGCTTCCTCTACAAGACCCTCGTGGAGTTCCTCTTCGTCCCGGTCACCGCGGCCGCGATCGGCTGGATC
Source organism: Arthrobacter sp. (assembly GCA_035467435.1). Lineage (GTDB taxonomy): Bacteria > Actinomycetota > Actinomycetes > Actinomycetales > Micrococcaceae > Arthrobacter. The sequence goes on from DATITT010000148.1 coordinate 8,624, forward strand.
AAGAAGCGCGAACCGAGCTACGGGGCGTAGGGCAGGCGCCGGCGAATTCCTGGGCATGTGAACCCAGGTCGCCGGTACGCTGCGGGTTCGCCGGTGCCTTCCGGCGACCCCGCAGCTTAGCAGCGAATTCGCGGCTCAAGGACTTGGACGGCCAGCCAACGCGCGAAGAAGCCGGCTCTTGAATTCCTGCTCCCGGAAGAGGTCCTTCCACTCGACGCGAACAAACCGCCAGCCCTCTTCCTGCAAGGCTTTCTCCCGGCGCCGTTCCTCAAAGATCACCTCGGGTGTCGGTCTGTAGTCGAAGTATTTGGTTCTGCCGTCGAACTCGAGAGCGACTTTCTCCTCCTTCCATGCAAAGTCCAGACGATGCCGCCCGGCGCGGCTTGACACTTCAAGCTGCGGCACCGGAGGCCTGATACGTAACCGTACGATCAGATCTCGGGTCAGGGTTTCGCCGGGAGATTCAGACCGCGGATCGGCCATGGCCAGGACGCGGCGGAATGTCCGGATCCCCCGACGGCCATCCAGTGCATCCGCCATGGCCTGCAGGGCGGATGGGTCCGCGCCCAGGCGGAGCGCATGGTCCGTGAGGATCAATGCCTGCCGGTAGCGCAGAATCATCGCGGAGTCGGCAACGGTGCGTTCCAGGGACGTCGTCTGAAGTCCGTTGACGACAGCGACGTCCTGATCGGCGTAAGGACGGGTGTGGCAGCGGACATCCCTGCCGTGGCGCTCGTTCGACGGGCGCACCTTCTGGAGGATATGGATGGCGTCATCCACGTCCCACAGGTGAAGCCGGCGGAGGCGCGCTGCCGACGTGTGGCTGTAGAGGAAGCGCCCGGTCGACGTCGTCCGCGTTCCGTGGGCATGCGCATAGATGAGCTGCCTGCTCCGGGCATCCGGGGACAGGGCGAGCCAGAGACTTGCCCGGATGTAGCAGCCGTGTCGGAGCCGGACGAGGGTGCCCGACTCCAGCAGTGAGCGGATGGCCCGTGAGCCATAGCCGATGTCAATTAATTGTTCAGTGCGCCAGAGGTTGCCCGTCTGCGGCTACTCAAGTATGTCGATCTGCTACATACGTCCAGATTCAGCTGCCGAACGAGCGGGCGTCAGGCTCC
>DATITT010000149.1:0-16219 GCA_035467435.1 Arthrobacter sp.
CCCGCCACCGGGGGACATGCCCATTCCCGGGCCTGGCCAGTGGGCATAGTGGGCGTATGTCCAGTGGCCGCGCTCGGGGGAGGGCATGTCCCATGGTCGTAAGGCTTTGGAACCCAGACCCGCACCACGCCACCGGGGGACATGCCCATTCCCGGGCCTGGCCAGTGGGCATAGTAGGCCTATGTCCAGTGGCCGCGATCACGGGAGGGCATGTCCCGTGGTCCCGGGGTGTCAGGGGAGGGCATGTCCCGCGGCGGGGGCAGAAGGCGGGGCATGCTCCTCGGTCTCGGTCTCGGCCTCACCCAGGCCGCGGGCGGCGAGGGCGTCACCGGTCTGCCGGGCGAAGGCCACGGTGGTGATGAAGACCGGCAGGATCAGTGCCCGCGGGTTGCGCTCCAGCCCGCGGGCCCTGGCGGAATCGCGGACGTCGCTGTAGGCGCCGGCGATGAACGGGATGCTGCGCAGCATAATGGCAATGGTCAGGGCGAAGCGCTCGGGGTCCGCACCGAAGCGCTGGAACGGCTGCGCCAGGGAAGCCACGCCGTCCAGCAGCCGCTGCACCGGAGTGGTGGCCGTGAGGATGGACGCCGCCACAATACAGACCAGCACGTTGAGCACAATGCGCGCCGCGGTCGGGCCGCCGAGCTGCCACCACTGGAACAGCCCGATCGCCGCCAGAACGGGCAGCACGGGCCGGACCGCACGGAACAGCCGCGCCACACCTGCCCCGCTGAGCAGGAACAGGGCACACATCACGGCCAGGGCGGCGGCCGCTACGGCCCAGTCGACAATCAGGAAGGACGCCATGCCGCAGCCGACGACCAGCAGGAATTTCAGCCACAGCGGCGCGCGGTGCAGCAGGGAATGGCCCGGCACATAGTTGGCCAGCAGGAATCCGTGCCCGCTCACAGCTGCCCCGGACGCTGCGGCGCCAGGCCCGGATTCTCAAGGCCCGGATTCTCAAGGTGCGGATTCTCAGAGTGCGGCCACCCCGGCCGTGCTGCGTCCGCCGCTGCGCCGGAAGCAGCGAGCCCGGCCGCGCACAGCGCACGGTAATGCGCGACGGCGGCGGCCGGCCCGCCGTCGAACACCACCGCGCCGGCGTCGACCACGAGGACCCGGTCGAGGTCCAGCGCGAGCTCAAGGTCGTGGGTGGAGAGGATGATCTGCTGGCTGAGTCCGGCCAGGGTCCTGCGCAGCAGCTCCCGGTTTCGCAGGTCCAGGAGGGTGGACGGCTCGTCCAGGACCAGCACTTCCGGGTCCACGGCGAGCACCGCGGCGAGGGCCAGGAGCTGGCGCTCCCCGCCGGAGAGTTCGTAGATGCTCTGGTCAGCCAGCGGCAGCAGACCGAAGCGGTCCAGGGTTTCCTCCGCCTGGCGGCTGCGTTCCCGGGCGTTCTTGACCGAGCGGCGAAGGGACAGCTCCACGTCCTCCCTCCCGGTCGGCATCACCAGCTGGGACAGCGGATCGGTGAAGACGAAACCGACGCGCCGGCGTACCTCGCGCACCGAGCGGACCGTGTCCCACTGGTCCACCGTGACGGTCCCGCTGCTCGGGACCACGAGTCCGTTGAGGAGCCGCAGCAGGGTGGACTTGCCGGAACCGTTGGCGCCGATGATGCCGATCCGCTGCTCGGTGAGCCGCACGGTCAGCTCCTCGAGCAGGATTTTGGGCGCGGGACGGCCGTCAACCGCCACCCGCACCGCAGCCCGGTCCAGCGCGATGGCGCTCACGGGCGGTGATCCACCATGGCGTGGGGAGCGGGCGTGCCGGCCGGAGTGGCGGTCCCGCCGGTCCGGATCCGGCGGATCAGCAGATCCGGAAACGCCTTGTGCAGGGCCAGGGCAATGGTCACGGCCAGTAAGTTCTTGATCACATCTCCCGGGTAGAAGACCAGGTCCGCGAGGAAGGCTGCCGGGAAGTCCAGCTTCGCGTTGGCCATCATGCCGAGGATGCCGAGACCGTGGACGAAGATGATGCTGCTCACCATCGCGGCAACAAAAAGCAGGACCGCGCGCAGCTTCCCGGGACGGCCGGCAGTGCGGCGCAGCACGACGACGGTCAGCCATCCCACCGCCGTCGCGGCAAGGACAAAGCCGATGATGTAGCCTGCCGAGGGGCCGGCCAGGACCCCAAGGCCGCTGCGCCCGCCGCTGAAGATCGGCAGCCCGGCGAGTCCGAGGAGAACGTATAGCCCGACGGCGGCGAACGCCCGGCCGGGGCCCAGGGCCAGGCCGGTGAGCATCACGGCGAGCGTCTGCACGGTAACGGGAACGCCCATCCCGGCCACCGGGATGGCGGCAATCAGGGCGGAGCCGGCCACGAGCGCGGCGAACACCGCAATGAGTCCCAGGTCTGTGGCGTTCCAGCGGTTCCGTTGCCGGCCGGGGGTGGCTGCTGCACTGCCGTCGGTCTGCGTCATGGGGAGTTCCTATCGCGAGTGAATCAGTTCCAGTTCTGATTTTGACTTTACGAGCATGCCGGGCGGGGTTTTTTGTAGGTGCTCCACTAATCGCGGGCCCGTCAGCTGGAGGGCCGCACCAATCACGGCCCGCGGTGCCCGGCAGTGAACGGCAGGCACCGCCGTCGTCCGGGTTTTCCGGCAGCCGGCGGGGCCCTTGTCAACGGGCGCAGGCTGGGCCGGTAGACTTATAGAGGCCGTTCTCTCGGCCGCACTGCCCCGGCCCCCTCCAGATTCCACCGTTGTGCCGCGGCGTTCCCTGTTGTGAAAGGCCTTAGCTGCATTGATTACCGTCCAGGATCTCGAACTGCGCGCCGGCGCCCGCCTCCTTATGGACCAGGTGAGCTTCCGGATCGACAAGGGAGACAAGATCGGCCTTGTGGGCCGTAACGGTGCAGGCAAGACCACACTGACCCGGGTCCTCGCGGGCGAAGGCGTGCCCGCCGGCGGAAAAGTCACCCGCAGCGGCGAGATTGGCTATTTGCCGCAGGACCCCCGGACCCCGGACATGGAGCAACTGGCCCGCGACCGGATCCTGTCCGCCCGCGGCCTGGACATCGCCGTCGGCAAGCTCCGCCAGACCCATGAGGACATGGCCAGCGACGACGCCGAGGTCCAGCGGAAGGCGATGAACCGTTACGACCGGCTCGAGTCCGAATTCCTGGCAGCCGGCGGCTACGCGGCCGAGGCCGAGGCCGCAGCGATCTGCTCCAACCTCGCCCTGCCGGACCGGCTGCTGAACCAGCCCCTCAGGACCCTCTCCGGCGGCCAGCGCCGCCGCGTGGAGCTCGCCCGTATCCTGTACTCGGACGCCGAAACGATGCTCCTGGATGAGCCCACCAACCACCTCGACGCCGACTCCATCACCTGGCTGCGCGAGTTCCTCAAGAACCACCAGGGCGGCCTGATCGTGATCAGCCACGACACGGAACTGCTCCAGGCCACCGTGAACAAGGTGTTCCTGCTGGATCCCAACCGGGCGAAGATCGACTTCTACAACATGGACTGGAAGCGCTACCTCCAGCAGCGCGAAACGGACGAGCGCGCCCGCAAGCGGGAGCGCGCCAACGCGGAGAAGAAGGCCCAGGTCCTGTTCGACCAGGCCAACAAGATGCGCGCCAAGGCCACCAAGGCCGTCGCCGCGCAGAACATGGCCAAACGCGCCGAGCGGCTGCTGGGCGGCCTCGAAGCCGTGCGCGCGACCGACCGCGTGGCAGCCCTGCGCTTCCCGGATCCGTCGCCCTGCGGCAAGACCCCGCTCACCGCGGACGGGCTCAGCAAGTCCTTTGGCTCGTTGGAGATCTTCACCGACGTGGATCTTGCCATTGACCGCGGCTCCAAGGTGGTCATTTTGGGCCTCAACGGCGCCGGCAAGACCACCCTCCTGCGTATGCTCGCCGGCGTCGACAAGCCGGACACCGGCGAAGTCGTTGCGGGCCACGGCCTGAAGGTGGGCTACTACGCCCAGGAACACGAGACGCTCGACGTGGACCGCACGGTCCTGCAGAACATGCGCTCCTCAGCCCCGGACATGAACGACGCGGAGGTGCGCAACATCCTGGGCTCGTTCCTTTTCTCGGGCGACGACGTCGACAAGCCGGCCGGTGTGCTGTCCGGCGGGGAGAAGACCCGCCTCGCCCTGGCCACCATCGTCGCCTCGAGTGCGAACGTGCTGCTCCTCGATGAGCCCACCAACAACCTCGACCCGGCCAGCCGCGCCGAAATCCTCGGCGCCCTGAGCAACTACACCGGTGCCGTCGTCCTGGTGAGCCACGACGAAGGTGCCGTCGAGGCGCTGAATCCGGAGCGGGTTGTGCTGCTGCCGGACGGCATCGAGGACCACTGGAACGAAGATTACCTGGACCTGATTACACTGGCGTAGGCGGCTCCGGGAGCATTAACCTTGATCCACCGATCCGCGGCTGGTCCTGACTGATTGTCGGGGGCCTGCGGCCGCTGCACCCTCAGCTAGCCAGCACCGGCACTGCGCTTGGTGCGCCCTTCGTCCACAGCCGGACTGAGTGCACCAGGCATAGGGCCACCGTTCCGGACAGGATGATGCACACCATGGCCGATGCCCAGTGCAGCCACGCGGCATCCAGCGTCGTGCCGAACGCAGAGAGGCCTAGGCTCATGGTGCCGATGGGGAATGTAAAGCTCCACCAGCCCAGGCCGAAGGCCATTCCCCGCCGCAGCGCCCGAACGGTAATCCACAGCGCCACCCCAGCAGCGGCCGTTCCCAGTGACAGGCCCAGGGTGCTGTAGGCGACGGTTAGCATCAGCATGATCCCGTGAGCGGTTGAGGAGAGGGCGGGCTCGGCCGGCGCCAGGAAGAAGTTGGCGGCCGCCGTGGATTGCCCCGCGATTCCCACGGGGACCCAAAACGACGGCGAAGCCGGTAGCGGCACCTGGCCACCGCGCACTAGATGACCGTAGGCGAGGATGAGCACAACGACACTGAGGGACAGTGTCAGCATGAACAGGCCTCCGCTGGCCAGCAGCAGTATGTACGCCCCCTCTGGTGGTAACGCGTCCGCCAGGACTGCCCCGCCGGCTGCCGCCACCATGGGCGGGACCACCGGAAGGACCCATACAGGCGTCGGCACCCCTCGCTCAGCGGACCCGGCGGCGAGCAGCCGCACCGGGAACGCCACGGCGGACACTACGCCGATCAGTGTGCCGGCCGACCATAGCACCCACGCCAGCACCCTCGCCGTCCCGGGCAGATGTGCCTCCGCCACGGCCAGGGTCGCCCCGCCTGTGGCGAGCAGGCCCATGGCCACGGCCCCGTAGAACGGCAGGATGCCCAAGTCCTCGATGCTCGCCCGGAACCGGGCGGGGTGCCGCACGGCATGGCTGACAAACGCCGCGGCCACGGCGGCGAGCACGCACCACGTGAGGGCGAGCAGACCGAGGGCCACCGCGTGCAGCCCGGGGATGAAGAGGGCGAGCCGCTCCGTGCAGGTTGCAAGGATGCCGGTTCCCATGACTGCGGCAAACCACTGCGGCCCCACGTGATTGGCGGGCAGCCACGGCCAACGGCGCCAGGGCAACCCGGTGGGGCGCCCGGTGGCACGGTCGTCCACAGAATCGGATGTTGTCAGCTTCAGGGAAACCACCTCCTCGCCCCTCATTATGGAGTAAAAGTTTCGCAGCGCGGAATCAGCGAGTTGATTCCTCTTGCCGGATGCGGTCCTGCCGCTGGGGCCGGGGCCGGTTCCGGTATCCGGCGCACCACCAGGCGGCCGGTGATCTGCTCGGCTTTGTTGCGGGAGGTGAACGCGGTGAACATGGCCTCGGCGACTTCTGCCCTGTTCTGTCGCAAGTCCACTTTTCCTGAAAAGACGGGCATTTCGTGTCTAAAATGCCGAACAGGACCTCACTCCCATCGGGGGGTCAAGGCTTAGTCAGCGGACGGGCATCTCTTTGGCGGCCGTGATCCTGCGTAGCTGTTCGTAGCTGATGGAGAACATCGAGTGATGGTCCCCCGCGCCTGCCCAGAGCACGGGGTGGGCCGCAAGGGACTCGTCCAGCAGCGTTTTGATTCTCTCCGGATGCCCGACCGGGGCTACGCCGCCGACTTCCTGGCCGGTGTGTTCCAGAACGAACGCGGGGGAGGCGCGGCGGATTTTTCCGGTGCCCAGTTGATCGGCGACCTTCCGGACGTCGACCCTGGCGGATCCGCTGGCCAGGATCAGCAGCGGGGCGCCCTCGAGCTCGAACACGAGGCTGTTGGTGATGGCCGCGACCTCGCAGCCGAGCGCGGCCGCCGCCGCGGCCGCCGTCGGGACTGTCGACTCGAACACCGTGACGGTGTCCTCGGCGCCGAGCGCGCTCAACGCGTGCTTCACCCGGGCCACAGGCTCCGGAAACAGGTCGGCCACTCCTCAGAACCCCTGGGCGTCCAGGATGGCGTCTTCCTCTTCCTCCGCCGTCGCGTTCTTCCGCTGGCGGGGGACAGGACGGCGGCGGGCCACCGGGCCGCTGGAGTGCATCGGGACGCCGTCGGTTTCTGCGGACTGGGCTTCGGCGTCCTCGGCGTCTATGGCGGCGTTTCGAGCCTGCTGGCGGGCCGCGTACCCGAAGCCGATGAACATCAGCACGCCGAACGCGAACCACTGCAGTGAATAGGACAGGTGGGTGCCCTCCTGGGTGGACGGCTTGGGGAACGGGAAGGGCATGTCCGCCACCGCCGGGCTCTCCGACGCCAGCTGGCCATAAGCACCCGTCAGCAGGGGGTAACCCAGCTCGGCGGAGTACGCGGTGAGATCAATCGAGGCCAGCTGCCCGTCCGGGGCGCCACGCTGGAGCTCGGGCTCGGCGGGTTTGAGCCGGGCGACGACGGTCACCGTGCCCTGCGGGGGTGCTGGAACTGCGTCAGGGCTGCCCGGGTTGTTGTTGCCGATCGGCAGCCATCCGCGGTCAATCACGACCGTCTCGCCGGATTCCACGGTGAAGGGCACCACGACCAAATAACCGGGCTGGCCATTGAGCGGACGGTTGCGGACGATCCGCTGGCCGTCGACGTCGTAACTTCCCCTCAGTTCCACCTGGGTCCACTCGCGGTCCGCCGCCAGCGAGCTGAACTGGTCCTTAACCTGCGCGAACGGGACCGGCGTGGCCGAATAGTTCGAGGTGACCCGGTTGATCTCGGCGAGCGTCTCGGCGCGTCGGTCCATCTGCCAGCGGCCCAGCCCGACGCACGCTGCAGCAAAGATCGCGGCCAGCAACAGATACCCCAGCCACTTGCTGGAGAAGAGAAAACGGTACATTCAGCTTGCCCTGCCTGCCGGGTCCAAGGTCACGGTGTCCTTCCAGAGCCCGCGGGTCTGCAGATAGTCCTCGAGCCAGGCCCGGTGCTCTCCGCAGGCCAGCCAGATCTTGCGCCGTTCGGGCGTGTGGATCTTGGGGTTGTTCCAGAGCAGCTGCCATTCGGCGCCGCTCCGGCATGCTTTGCGGGAGCAGACGGCTTCGGCCGGCCCGGCTGCACCGCCGCCCCCGGTGAGGTCAAAAAGGTTCATGACGCGGCCCGCCCGCGGCCGTCGACGTCATCGGCGGGGCCGCCGGGGCCGCCGGGGTCATTCGTCGCGGTGTCCCCGTCATCGACGAGTTCGCCCTGCAGCAGCGTCATGGTCGGGTCTTCCGCTGCGTCCCCCTGGTCTGCCGGCACGGTGGCCGGCGCATCGAGTTGGGCCAGTGGCGCGTAGTCAAGCAGCGAGTCGGAGTGGACTTCAGCCTGGTCGCTTCCGTTCGCGATGATGACGGCAAACCAGGGCAGGAACACAGCCCCGATGACGGGAAGGATCTTCAGCCAGCCGTCCACGACGAAAATCAGGATCAGGCACACCATGCGGATGCCCATCGCCACGGCGTACTTGATCATCCGCTGGCGCATCTCTTCCGAATGCGCGGCGGCGTCGGTAATGCTGTGGACCTCGGAAGCACCGGACGGTACTTCCGGGTTCCCGGGCACAGAGGCACCGGGTCGGTTCTTGAGTGTCAAGGCTGTCAGATCACGCTCCCAAGGCTTACTGCAATTCTCTCACCAACGGGAGAGCCGCCCAAACGCAGGCGATACCGGGCGCTAAGATCGGAGGCAGGAAAATCCCGCCCCCAGCGCGGCACCGTCCCGCCGCAGAATTCCGGAGCCCCACCATGTCTGAAACAGCAAGCACCGGCCGCAGTGTCCTGATCACCGGCGGAAACCGGGGAATCGGCCTCGCCATCGCCGAAGCCTTCCTCGCCAACGGCGACAAGGTGGCCGTTACGTACCGCAGCGAATCGGCGCTCCCGGCGGGCATCCTCGGCGTCAAGGCCGACGTCACGGACGAGGCCTCCGTGGACGCCGCGTTCACCGAGGTGGAAGCCGCCCACGGCCCCGTCGAGGTGCTGGTCGCCAACGCCGGCATCACCAAGGACACCCTCCTGATGCGCATGAGCGAGGACGACTTCACCTCGGTCATCGACACGAACCTCACGGGCGCCTTCCGCGTGATCAAGCGCGCCTCCAGGGGCATGATCCGCGCCCGCAAGGGCCGCGTGGTCCTCATTTCCTCCGTCTCGGGCCTCTACGGCGCGCCCGGCCAGATCAACTATTCGGCCTCCAAGGCCGGCCTCGTCGGCATCGCCCGCTCGCTGACCCGGGAGCTGGGCGCCCGCGGCATCACCGCGAACGTGGTGGCACCAGGCTTCATCAACACCGACATGACCGCTGAACTGGCCGAGGCAACCCAGAAGGACTACCTCTCCAAGGTTCCCGCCGGCCGCTTCGCCGAGGCGTCCGAGGTCGCCAACGTGGTCCGCTGGATCGCCAGCGACGAGGCCGCCTACATCTCCGGCGCGGTCATCCCGGTCGACGGCGGCCTCGGCATGGGCCACTAGGCCGGGACCCAGGAAGCCTACGACGACGGCGGGAGCCTCCGGTGCTGTCCGCCCGCCCGACGGGGCGGGCCGGGTCAGCCACGACAGGACTTTCAGCCCGTAGCGCCGGGCGCCGCCGGGGTGTGTAATGGGGCTACAGCCCCTGACCACACACGGCAGGGGCATGGAATCAGGAGGACAATCGTGGCTGAACTGAACAAGTGGGTCCCGTCGGACGTGCTGGAGCCGATCAAACGTTTCCTCGACGGCGACATGACCATGACGCCGTCCATCAAGGTCGAACAGTTCGTGGACGGCACCACCCTGGTGGTGCGCGCCGAGGTTCCGGGGATTGACCCCGACAGGGACGTGGACGTCTCTGTGAGCGAAGGCATGCTGCACATCAGGGCGGAACGTGAGGAGAAAACCGAGCACAAGAGCAAGGACGGCTACCGCTCCGAGTTCCGCTATGGCTCGTTCTCACGCAGTGTTGCGCTGCCGCCGGGTGCCAAGGAAGAAGACATCACCGCCACCTACAAGGACGGCGTCCTTGAGGTGCGGGCACCTGCCCCCGTGGCCGCCCCGGACGCGACGGCCACGAAGATCAAGATCGACCACACGTAGCAGGTGACCCGGCCGGGCGGGCGGACAGTATCGGTCCGTCCGTCCGTCCGCCCGTTCCGGAGCCGGCCGTCCAGCACCGGAACGGGCGGGCCGTCCAGCGCCGGCCTCAGCCCGCTGCCGCCCTGGCCTCGCTTAGCCAGCCGACTACCTCGGCGTCGAGCTCGTCCTCGTTGTGCAGCTCCAGGTGATGCATCCACACCCCGGGCGACGGGCTGACGATCTCCTTGAACCTGGCGGAACTGATCCGCCGCGGCAGGGCGATCGAGAGCACGGCAGGCACCTCCGAAGCGACGTACCGCCCCGGCCACCAGAGGAACGCGAAACCGCGCTTCTCCCGGAAGGCCACCTGGCTTTTCGTTGCGCGGAGCGCCGGCGGGTCGGGCTCTGCCAGCAACTTCTCCACGGCGTGGAACAGGTCCAGGCCCCGGGGGGAACCACTGAAGACCTGCTCCGGTGTGGAGTCCCCGCTCACGCGCCGCGGCACCAGAAACCCTGATCTCCGGCCCTGTATCCAGCCGGATGGCAGCTCCCGCGCGGACGTTCCATGCCCGCGATCGTACGCCCGCAGGCCGGGCCGGAACTAGCTGGCGACAGCTTCTTTGTGGAACCCGGACAACGGGAAACGCCGGCGCCGCTGGCATGATGGACTGCAGACCCACCGTTTTTGGACGTTTGGAACAAAGGAGCTCGTATGGGACTGCTGGAGAAAAAGACCGCAATCGTGACCGGTTCGTCGCGGGGCATCGGCGCTGAAGTCGCCAAGATCCTCGCCGCCGAGGGTGCCGCCGTCGTCGTGAACTACCGCCAGAAGGCGCCCCGCGCCAACAAAGTTGTCGCGGAGATCGAGGCGGCCGGCGGCCGTGCCGCTGCCGTCGGCGCCGATCTCACCACCGAGGAAGGCGTTCACGCCCTGGCCAGCGCCGCGATGGAGAACTTCGGCTCGCTTGACGTCCTGGTCCTCAATGCTTCCGGCGGGATGGAATCCGGCATGGAGGAGGGCTACGCGTTTAAGCTCAACCGGAACGCGCAGGTGAACATGCTCAACGCCGCCGTGCCGCTGATGCCCGAGGGTTCCCGGGTGGTTTTCGTGACGAGCCACCAGGCCCACTTCATCAACACCGTGCCCACCATGCCGGACTACGAGCCCGTGGCACGCAGCAAGCGCGCCGGCGAGGATGCCCTGCGCGAACTCATTCCGACGCTGGCCGAGAAGGGCATCTCCCTCATTGTCGTCTCCGGCGACATGATCGAGGGCACCGTCACGGCCACCCTGCTGAACCGCTCCAACCCCGGCGCCCTCGAGGCCCGCCGCGCCGAGGCCGGGAAGCTGTACTCGGTCACGGAGTTCGCCGCCGAGGTCGCCAAGATGGTCACCGCCGACGTCGAATCCGGCCACACGGAGTACGTCGGCGGATCCGACTACTTCGACAAGAGCAGCAGCTAAACACCCGCCAGGCCGGCGGAACGCCATAACTGGAAGGCCGGGGCAACCGCCCCGGCCTTTCCTGTTGTCCCCGGTTCCCGGTCCAGCCTCAGACGCCGGCGATGTGCCGCACAGCGTCGAGATAGGGCATGTTCACGGCGGCATCCGCAACCGCACGGACGGCCGGCTTGGCGTTGAACGCCACGCCGATCCCCGCCGCGCCCAGCATGTCCAGGTCGTTGGCGCCGTCGCCCACAGCAATCGTGTGCTCCATCGGGATGCCTTCCCTGGCGGCCCATTCACGCAGGTACTTCTCCTTCGCCGCCCGGTCAATCACCTCACCGATGACCTTCCCGGTCAGCGCCCCGTCGACGATTTCCAGTTCGTTGGCCACCCAGTAGTCCAGTTCAAGGCCCTCCGCGATCGGCTGCAGGATCTGGTTGAAGCCCCCGGAAACCACCGCCACCACATGGCCGGCGGCGCGGAAGGCGGCCACAAGCTCCGCCGCGCCGAGGCTCAGTTTTACCTCGGCGCGGACGGCATCGACGACGTCGGCCCGCAGGCCGGCGAGCACCGCCACCCGTGCGTGCAGGCTCTGGGCGAAGTCGAGCTCGCCGCGCATGGCGGCTTCGGTGACCGCAGTGACTTCCTCGCGTTTGCCGGCGTAGGCGGCGAGGAGTTCAATCACTTCCTGCTGGATCAGGGTGGAATCCACGTCCATGATGAGGAACTTCCGCTTCGCACCCCGGAGGGCTGCGGGGACGATCGCCGTGTCCACTCCGGCGGGGCTGTTATCTGCCGCGGTACGGCGCAGTGCCGCCAGCGCCTGCAGGGCCATCGACTCGTGGTCCGGGCCGGAAGCCAGGTCAATGCTCCCGTCCGCCACGTGGACCTCGAAGCGGTCGTCTCCGGTGCGGGATTCGGCATCCAGCGTCACCCCCGCTGCTGCGAGCAGCGACCGGAGCCGCTGCACCTCGGCAAGGGGCAGTTTCGGGGCATAGCTCACGGAGGTCACGAACAGGTTCATGGCTGCAATCCTAGCGATTCGGCCGGTAAGGGCCCGAATTCGTTGCGCTCCGGTGACGCCGCGGCAGCCGGACAGCCGGCGGCCCGTGCGGTGCCGGCGCGGTCCCGGCGCACCGGTTATCAGTCGCCCGCTGTTTTGTCCTAGTGTCTACTCCTATGAGTGATGTTCTTGAAATGGCCGCCGTCAGCGTTGTACGTGGGGCAAAGACCCTGCTGGACAAGGTCGACTGGCAGGTCAAGGAAGGCGAGCGTTGGGTGATCCTGGGCCCCAACGGCGCCGGGAAGACCACTCTGCTCCAGCTCGCGGCCGCGCGGATCCATCCCACCAGCGGCATGGCGGGCATCCTGGAGGAAATCCTTGGGGCCGTCGACGTCTTTGAACTCCGGCCCCGGATCGGCCTGTCCTCGGCTGCGCTGGCCAACCAGATCCCGGAGCACGAGAAGGTCCTCAACGTCGTCGTGACGGCCGCCTACGGTGTTACCGGACGGTGGCGCGAGGGCTACGAGAAGGACGACGAACGCCGCGCCTTCGCCCTGCTGAACGAGTGGGGCATGGGGCCGCTGCTGAACCGGCCGTTCGCCTCGCTGTCCGAGGGGGAGCGCAAGCGCGTCCAGATCGCCCGGGCCCTGATGACTGATCCCGAGCTCCTGCTCCTCGACGAACCCGCTGCCGGACTCGACCTGGCCGGGCGCGAGGACCTCGTATACCGGCTCAGTGAACTCGCCCGCGACGACGCCGCCCCCGCCATCGTCCTCGTCACCCACCACCTCGAAGAAGTCCCGCCGGGCTTCACCCACGCCATGCTGCTGCGCGACGGCGGCGTGGTGGCCCAGGGCCCGATCGAAGGCGTCCTCACGGCCGAAAACCTGAGCCGGACCTTCGGGCTGCCACTGGACGTCAACGTCACAGCCGGCCGGTACACAGCCACCGCACGCCGCTGACCGGGCCGCTGACCGCGCGTGGAGTTCCTCAATAGTGTCTTCATTTTCTTCGCCGGGCTCTGGGCCGGCACCATCAACAGTGTGGTCGGCTCCGGCACCCTGGTGACCTTCCCGGTGCTGATCGCCCTCGGCTACGCGCCGGTCACGGCGGCCATCAGCAACGCGATGGGCCTGGTGGCCGGCAACGCCGCCGGTGCCTGGGGCTACCGCAAGGAACTGACAGGACGCGGCAAGCAACTGCTCAGGCTGCTGCCCGCCTCCGTGCTGGGCGGCATCTCCGGCGCCTACCTGCTGCTGCACCTGCCCGAGAAGGTCTTCCATTACGCCGCCCCCGCCCTGATCGTGCTCGCGCTGCTGATGGTGGCCTTCCAGCCCCGGCTGCAGCAGTGGGTCCGGAACCGCGAACAGAACCCCGAACACGCCATCCGGGACCGCCGCCACGGCGTCATCCTCGTGGTCCTTGTGTACCTCGCCGGTGTGTACGGCGGCTACTTCGTCGCGGCGCAGGGCATCCTGCTGGTCGGGATCCTGGGCATCTTTATGACCGGGACCATCCAGAACGCCAACGCCATGAAGAACATCCTGGTCCTTGCCGTCAACGTGGTGGCGGCGGCCTCCTACCTGCTCTTCGCCTTCGGCCGGATCGACTGGGCCGTCGTCGGGCTGATCGCCGTGAGCTCGCTGATCGGCGGTGTGATCGGCTCCAAGGTCGGCCGCAGGCTGTCCCCGGTGGTCCTGCGCGGTGTCATCTTCGTCCTGGGCCTCGTCGCGCTGGGGTTCATGATCGCCAACCTGTTCAAGTGACCCGGTCCGTGACCGCACCGTCTCCCGCCGAAATGGCCCGCCGGTGACCTTCCACCGCCTTGAATCCGCTGATGACCCCCGGGTCTCGGACTACACACAGTTGACGGACGTGCACCTGCGCAAGCTCCGCGAACCCGCCGAGGGCATGTACATCGCCGAGTCCTCCCGGGTGCTCCGCCGGGCCCTCGCGGCGGGACACAAACCACGCTCCTTCTTCCTCGCCGAAAAATGGCTTGAGGACCTCTCGGACATCTTTGCGCAGTACCCGGGCGTCCCCGCGTACATCGGTTCCGCCGCGCTCCTGGAGGAGATCACCGGCTTCCACCTGCACCGCGGCGCGATGGCGGCCATGCAGCGTCCGGAGCCTGTGCCGCTGCCCCGGCTTCTCGCCGGGGCGCGCCGGGTCGCTGTGCTGGAGGATATCGTGGACCACACCAATGTCGGCGCGATCTTCCGCTCCGCCGCGGCCCTGGGCATTGACGCCGTCCTCGTCTCGCCGCGCTGCGGGGACCCGCTGTACCGCCGCAGCGTCCGGGTCAGCATGGGGACGGTGTTCCAGGTGCCCTGGGCCCGGCTGGAGGACTGGCCGGGGGACCTGCAGGTGCTCCGCGGCCAGGGCTTCACCGTGGCCGCCATGGAACTCACGGACGACGCCGTGGACCTCGACGCGCTGGCCGCCCGCCGTCCGGAGAAACTCGCCCTGGTGCTGGGCACCGAGGGAGCCGGGATGAGCGCGGGCACCCTCGCCGCCGTCGACCTTGCCATCAAGATCCCCATGCGCGCGGGCGTTGACTCGCTCAACGTCGCGGCGGCGTCCGCCGTCGCCTTCTGGGAGCTCCGGCCGCGCGAGTGAGCCGCGCCGCTGGTCAGGCGGCGAACGCGCCGGCTTTCCGCTATGATTGATAGCTGGCCGTCCGGTGCATTCCGCCGGCCATCCCACTCATACCTGGCAGCTGGCAAAATCCAGTTGTGCGAACAAAGGTCCAATTATGAAGTCTGATACTCACCCGAAGTACGAAGCTGTTGTTTTCAACGACCTGGCTTCCGGCGTCAAGTTCCTGACCAAGTCCACCGTGTCTTCCAAGAAGACCATCGAGTGGGAAGACGGAAACACCTACCCGGTTATTGACGTCGAAATCTCCTCCGAGTCCCACCCGTTCTACACGGGCAAGCAGCGCATCATGGACTCTGCAGGCCGCGTCGAGCGCTTCAACGCTCGCTTCAAGGGCTTCGGCGGCAAGAAGTAACTTCTTCTTCCCCAAGGTCTTCTGGAAAGCCCGCACCGGCGACGGTGCGGGCTTTTTGCGTCCCGGGCCGGCCACGCCGCGTGGCAGGATTAACGGCATGACAATCCTTTCCCCGGTTCCGGGCTCCAGTGGTTCCAGCAGCACTGACGGCGGTGCCAGCCGCCACGGGGAGTACAAGGTTCCCGGCGGCAAACTCGTGGTGGCCGATTTCGACGTCGTCGACGGCGTCCTCGCGAACGTCTCGCTCAGCGGGGACTTCTTTCTGGAGCCGGACGAGGCGCTGCTGGAGATTAACCGGGCGCTCACCGGCCTCCCGGCGGATGCCGTTGCGGCGGACATCTCCGCCGCGGTGGCGGCGGCCCTGCCGGCCGGCGCCGTGCTGTTCGGCTTTTCCGCCGACGCCGTGGCCGTTACCGTCCGCCGTGCCCTTGCGAAGGCCACCGGCTGGGCGGACCACCACTGGAACATCATCGCGCCCTCCGTACTGCCCACCCACCTCAACGTCGCGCTGGACGAGGTCCTGACCGAAGAGGTCGGTGCCGGCCGGCGCAACCCGACCCTGCGTTTCTGGGACTGGGAGGAACCGTCCGTGGTGATCGGCAGCTTCCAGTCCGTCCGGAACGAACTGGACCCCGCCGGCGTCGAACGCCACGGCATCAGCGTGGTCCGCCGGATCAGCGGCGGGGGAGCGATGTTCATGGAGGCTGGAAACTGCATCACCTACTCGCTGTACCTGCCGCAGACCCTCGTGGACGGCATCAGCTTCGCCGACTCCTACGGTTTCCTGGACGCCTGGGTGATGGCTGCCCTTGAGAAGATGGGGATCAGCGCCTTCTATGTGCCGCTCAATGACATCGCCACCGAGCACGGCAAGATTGGCGGTGCCGCGCAGAAGCGGCTCGCGAACGGCGGCATGCTGCACCACGTGACCATGAGCTACGACATCGACGCCGATAAAATGGTTGAGGTCCTGCGGATCGGCAAGGAAAAGCTCTCCGACAAGGGCACCCGGAGCGCCAAGAAGCGGGTGGACCCGCTCCGGCGCCAGACCGGCCTGGCCCGCGCGGAGATCGTCGCGGCCATGATGGGGGTCTTCGCCGAACGGTACGCCGCGACCCCTTCGGAGCTCACCGAGGCCGAGCTCGCCGCCGCGCACCACCGGGTCGAGGCCAAATTCGGCACTCCGGAGTGGCTGCACCGCGTGCCTTGAGGGACCGGGCTTCGGGGATCCGGGGCCGCGACGTTTAGTTTTTCTGCCTCAGGAAGTAGGCGCCCAGGGTGCCGGCCAGCGTTGCGAAGACGGCCACCGATTAGATGGCCAGAAGGACCTGA
>DATITT010000150.1:0-1530 GCA_035467435.1 Arthrobacter sp.
GCGAACGTCGCGTACATGGCGTAGGTCAGCGGCAGGGAGGCCGCCGCCATGACCGGGAAGCTCAGGGTGATCGCGAAGTTGGCGATCCACTGGGCGGCCGCGGCGAGGCCCAGGGCGCGGGCGCGTATCCGGGACGGGAAAATCTCGCCCAGCAGCACCCAGACGAGCGGACCCCAGGAGGCGCCGAAGCTGATCACGAAGAGGTTGGCGGCAACCAGTGCTGCCGGGCCCCAGGCACCGGGCAGCGAAATCGCGTCGCCGGTCCCGGTGGCGGACCCGAAGGCGAGGGCCATGGTGCCGAGCGAGACGGCCATGCCGATGGAACCCGCGAGCATGATGGGCCGGCGGCCGATCCGGTCCACCAGGGCGATCGCCACAAGGGTCACGAGGATGTTCGTGACGGCGGTGGCCACGGAGATCGTCAGGGAGTCCTTCTCCTGGAAACCGACCGCCTTCCACAGAGTGGTGGAGTAGTAGAAGATCACGTTGATGCCGACGAACTGCTGCAGCACCGACAGGATGATGCCGATCCACACCACGGGCTGCAGGCCAAACGCCTTGCCGCGCAGGGAGCCCTTCTGGCCCGCGACCTTGTCTTCTTCGATGGCCTTCTTGATGTCGCGCAGGTGGCGGTCCGTGTCCTCGTTCGGGGCGATGTACTGGAAGATTTTCAGGGCTTCCTCGTCCTTGCCCTGGAAGACCAGGAACCGCGGCGACTCCGGCAGGGTATAGGCGATCCAGCCGTAAACGACGGCGGGTACGGCGGCGACGAGGAACATCCAGCGCCAGGCCTCAATGCCGAACCAGAGAACTTCGCCGGCGCCGCCGGCGAAGTTGGCGAACAGGGCGTCCGAGAGCAGGGCCGCGAAGATGCCCGTGGTGATGGCGAGCTGCTGGAGCGACGCCAGGCGGCCGCGGACGTGGCGCGGGGAGATCTCGGAGATGTAGGCCGGAGCGATCACGGAGGCCAGGCCGATGCCCAATCCGCCGACGAGGCGCCAGAAGATGAGGTCCCACACGCTGAAGGCGAAGCCCGTCCCAATCGCACTGACCAGGAACAGCAGCGCGCCGATCTTCATCGCCGGAATGCGGCCGTAGCGGTCGGCGACCTTGCCGGCCAGGTAGGCACCCGCCGCGCAGCCGAGGAGGGCCACAGCAACGGCGAAGCCGGTCACGGCATCGCTCAGCGCGAACTCGTCCTTGATGGCGTCGACTGCGCCGTTGACGACGGAGGAGTCGAAGCCGAAGAGGAAGCCGCCCACGGCGCCTGCCACGGCCAGCCAAATGACCCGCTGGGGGATTTTGGCTGCGGTCTGGTCTTGGGTGGTTGTCATCTGGCTCCCTCGGCATTTCGCGTTCGGCGGCCTGCGCCGCAGCAACCAAGTCTTACATCGGAGCCAGAGCGGTGCATGTCACAGAGCCAAAAGTGAGAGGAAACATACAGTGTGGCGGCAACTCGGGCGGGTGCCGCCGGTGACCGGGGACTTAGCGCTCGACCAGGATCCCGTCCGGATCACACCAGATCATCGC
>DATITT010000151.1:0-1751 GCA_035467435.1 Arthrobacter sp.
CCGTCGGTGTTGGCACTGCCGCCCACGCCGAGGATGATCTGCCGGCAGCCGGCATCCAGGGCCGCGCGGACCAGCTCGCCGGTCCCCAGGCTCGTGGCGCCGGCGGCACTGGCCGAGTCGGGGCCGCTGCCGGGCAGGACCGCCAGCCCGGAGGCGGCCGCCATCTCGATGACCGCCTCCCGGCCGCGCACCGCGAAGTCTGCCGTGAGCGGTTCCCCGGTGGGTCCGCTCACGGCCGCGCTGCGGCGGGTGAAACCGGACCCGATGGCGGCATCCAGGGTGCCTTCGCCGCCATCGGCCACCGGAATAAGGAGGATGTCCAGGTTGGATCCCGCTGCCGTCTGGAGTCCTGCTGCCAGGTGCCGGGCGACGTCCGGCGCGGAGAGGGAGCCCTTGAACTTGTCCGGAGCTATGACGACCCGCATGTCTTACGCCTGCGGGGCCAGGATGGCGGTGGGGGCGTCCTCGCGGGTTTCGGCCAGCGCCTCGAACTCGTTCACCGCGTTGATTTCGGTGCCCATCGAGATGTTGGTGACCTTCTCCAGGATCACTTCCACCACCACGGGAACCCGGAACTCGCCCATCAGGGCCTTGGCCTTCTCGAAGGCGGACGCCAGGTCGGTGGGGTCCTCCACCCGGAGGGCCTTGCAGCCCAGGCCCTCGGCCACCTTGACGTGGTCCACGCCGTAGCCGCGGGCGGTCGCCGAGAGATCCGTGGAGTTGATGTTCTCGAACGCCAGGGACACGTTCTGCTCCATGTTGAACCCGCGCTGGGACTGGCGGATCAGGCCCAGGTAGGAGTTGTTGACCACCACGTGGATGTAGGGGAGGTTGAACTGCGCGCCGACGGCCAGCTCCTCGATCATGAACTGGAAATCGTAGTCACCGGACAGGGCGACGACGGTCTCCTCCGGCTTCCCGCGCACCACGCCCAGGGCGGCCGGGGCGGTCCAGCCCAGGGGGCCGGCCTGGCCGGCGTTGATCCATTTGCGCGGCCCGAAGACGTGCAGGATCTGCGCGCCGGCGATCTGGGACAGGCCGATCGTGGAGACATAGGTGGTGTCCTTGCCGAACGCCTTGTTCATCTCCTCGTACACGCGCTGCGGCTTGATGGGGATGTTCTCGAAGTGCGTCTTGCGGTGCAGGGTGGCCTTGCGCTCCGCACATTCGGCGGCCCAGCCGGAATAGTCCGGCAGGGTGCCCGCAGCCTGGCGCTCGCGGGCCAGCTCCACCAGTCCCACCAGGGCCGCGCCGGCGTCGGAGGCGATGCCCAGGTCCGGGGAGAACACACGGCCGATCTGGGTGGGTTCGATGTCGATGTGCACGAACGTCCGGCCGGCCGTGTAGGTGTCCAGGCCGCCGGTGTGGCGGTTGGCCCAGCGGTTGCCGATGCCGATGACGAAGTCGGCGGCCAGCATGGTCTCGTTGCCGTAGCGGTGCGAGGTCTGCAGGCCCACCATCCCGGCCATCAGCGGGTGGTCGTCGGCGATCGCGCCCCAGCCCATCAGGGTGGGGATGACCGGAACGCCGAGCAGCTCGGCCAGTTCCACCAGTTCAGCGGACGCGCCGGCGTTGATGACTCCGCCGCCGGCCACGATCAGCGGGTGCTGCGCCGCGGTCAGCAGGTCCAGGGCTTTCTCCAGCTGCCGGCGGCTGGCCCGCGGCTTCTCTACGGCCAGGGGCTCGTAGGCGTCGATGTCGAACTCGATCTCGGCCAGCTGCACGTCGATGGGCAGGTCCAGCAGCACCGG